>CAJFRV010000001.1 GCA_904419495.1 uncultured Clostridia bacterium
GGGTAAATTAAAAGGAATGAGCCCTGTACAATACAGAGTTCATTCCCAAGCTGCCTAGTACATAATCAAAAAATGTCCAATTTTTTGGGTTCAGTACAAGATGTACTCTTTCTTTTTATATATATAATTTTAATCTTCTATGTAATAAACCATCCTCCATTTATAGATATAACTTGTCCTGTTGTAAAATTATCTTCTATAAGCCATTCTACACATTTAGCAATATCTTCTGGTTTACCTATTTTTTCTAACGGTGTTTCCTGCTTTATTTGTTCTAATACTTCTTCTGAAAATTCTTTATTCATGTCTGTTTCTATATACCCGGGAGCAATTGAATTTACTCTAATATTAGAAGGACCTACCTCTTTTGCTAAGGCCTTAGTAAGTCCATCCATTCCAGCCTTTGTTATAGAATACACAATTTCTTGAGAAGCTCCAACAATTCCCCACACAGAAGAAATATTAATGATGTTTCCACTTTTCTCATGTATCATATAAGGAATAACTCTTTGACACATACAAAATGCAGAATATAAATTGGTGTTAATCATTTCATTCCAATCTTGTTCTGTTACCTCGTCTATTAATTGAACTTTGCTTATTCCTGAATTGTTCACTAAAATATCTATTTTTCCATATTTGTCAATTGCATATTGAACTAATTTTTCACATTCCTCTTTTTTAGATACATCTGCTTTTATGATGTCAATAAAAATATTTTCTTTTTCTAATTCTTTTTTTAATATTTCTGCCTTTTCTTTAGATCTATTATAATCTGCAATTACTTTTACACCTTTTCTGGCTAATGTTTCTACAATTGCTTTTCCTATTCCTCTTGCTCCTCCTGTTACAATTGCTATTTTTTCCATATTTTTACCTCTTTTATTTTATTTTTTTCATTTTACCATTTTTTCTTGCAAATAGCAAACTTATCTATAAGAAAAAACTATTCTTTATTTAAACATATCATTTTTTATTTTGGGCTAAATTCTTGTATAAATTTATATTATAAAGTGTTGTTTTCTATATTATTTAATGGTACATTATATATATACTTTTAATCAATATACTATTAAAGGGGATTTTTATAAATGAAAAATAAAAAAGAGCTACTATTAGTAATCATTTTTTTAATATTACAAACTATCATATATATATGTGTTGGAATAAATAAATCTTATTTACATATAGATGAAGCTTATTCTTTTGGATTAGCAAATTATGATAAAATTGAAATTCAAGATAATAAAGATTTTTTTAATAATTGGCATTCCAAAGAGTATTTTGAAGACTATTTAGCTGTACAGGAAGATGAAAAAGGAAATTATGTACCAGTATATGAAAATCAAAAAAATGATGTGCATCCACCACTTTATTATTTATTACTTAGATTTTGTATGGGATTTACAACTGGTCATGTCTCTATCTGGCCGGGAATTATTTTGAATATAATTATATATGCCTTTATTACTATTTTCATGTATTTCATATTAAAAAAATTATTAAATACTACAACTTCTCCGAATATACCAGCACTTATTTTAGCTTTTATGTCATCAATCATATTGGCTTCTTTAAGTAATGTCATAAATATTAGAATGTATGCTCTTTCAACACTTAATATATTAATAACTACTTTTTTACATATAAAATTGTATGAGACCGAGAAAATAAATTTCAAATTATTCATAGCTATTGGTTTTTCTGTTCTTGCAGGAATATTGACACATTATTTTTATGTATTCTATTTAGCTGTTTTATATTTAATATTCTTAATAAGATATATAAAAGAAAAACAACTAAAATTACTACTATATTATACTTTGACAATCATCATTGCAGGAATATTATCTTTAATACTATTTCCATATTCTATACAACATATGTTTTTTGGTTATAGAGGACAAGGTGTTATTAGTAATTTAGAAAATATATATGAAATCATTCCAAGCATATTTTCACAAATGTATACTTTAAATTACTATGCGTTTAATGGTTTGTTACCTGTTATACTATTTATTATTGTTATTCTATTGATTTATAATAAAATACGAAAAAAAGAAATTCTAAAAATTACAAATAGAGAAAAACAAATTTTAAAAATAATATATATTCCGACTATATTCTTTTTTATAATTACTTCCATTGCTTCGCCATGGAAAGTTTTAAGATATATTGTACCTATTTGTGGATTAGCATTTGTACTAATTTTCTATTACTTATATAAATTATCACAAGTCACATTTAGCAAAAAAATAAGCAATATATTTATGTCTTTATTACTTTGTATGGTTTTAGTTGCACCGATTATCTTTCACTTAAAACCTGAACTTTTATATGATGATCGAAAAGAAATTGTACAAAGTATAAGTGGAGATCTAAATTTGCCAACTATATACTTCTTTAATTCTCAATCTGGGGGATTTTTAGATGATATATATATGTTTTCTATACTAAATAATTCTTATATAGCCAAAGATATTGAATATACAGAAGATAATATACAAAACATATTTAAAAATATAGATATTTCTGATGGAATACTTGTTTTTGTAAATAAAGGACAGGATAATAATTTGATAATTGATACTGTTAAAAAGTCCTTAAATTTTACAAATTGTGAATCTTTACAAGAACTAACTTCTTGTAAAGTATATTATATATTTAATTAGAAATTACACAAAATGTTTTCTTAATTTATATAGGTTAAAATACTCAATATTAATTTCAGTAAATTCTTTATAAAAAGCATAAAAATAACAGGATTTTTGAATCCTGTTATTTTAGTTTATTTAATTTGAATAGTTTGTTCTTATCTCTTCTAATATGTTGATTTGTTTTTCCATATTTGATTTAGTATAAAACTAATTCAAAAATTTTATTATTCTTATTGGTGTTAAACATATTGTTGTTGATATGTATGCTAAAGAAGTAATAATAAAAGTAGCAGAAATTAAAGAATATAAGAAATATGTTTATGTAAATTTAATGAAAATTAGTAATTATTTTTAGACATAAAAAAAAAGCCAATCGTCAAGAGCCTCTCTCAAAACGAATGACCTTCTATAATGGAGCCACTTCCCAGATTCGAACTGGGGACCCTCGCATTACAAGTGCGATGCTCTGGCCAGCTGAGCTAAAGTGGCAAAATGTGGTGACCCCGACGGGAATCGAACCCATGTCTCCGCCGTGAAAGGGCGATGTCTTAACCGCTTGACCACGGGGCCATATAAAGAACTAAATTTTCATCTAGTTCTTTTGGTGAGCTATCCGCGACTCGAACGCGGGACAACTTGATTAAAAGTCAAGTGCTCTACCACCTGAGCTAATAGCCCATAAAATGCATTATCTAGAACGCTTTTATAGTTTACAATATTTTTTAGCAGTTGTCAATAGATTTGTGAAAAATTTGTGAAATTTTTTTGTTTTTTTGCAAAACCCCATCATTTTTCACGATAAATTTCACAAATTTTCCATTTCTATCATCTATTTTCCCTTTTTTCTATTACTCAGCATTCAATTTTTCTAATACGTCTTCTACGTCTATTCCATGTACATCACAAGCTTCTTCTAATGTTTCCATTTGAGATGCAGGACATCCTATACAATGCATTCCAACATTTAATAGTATTTCTGCTTTTTCTGGAGCAACTTCTAAAATTTCTCCAATTCTTGTATCTTTATTGAATTTCATTATTTTTCCTCCTTTTAGCATTTTAAGTTCAAATTAAATTTTAACATAAATTTTAAAAAAAGTATAGACAAATAAAAAAAAATATTGTATTATGGAAAAAATTGTAAGGTGGTGATTCTATTTTTACACTGTTAGATTTATTTTTTATTTCTCTTATTATTCATCTTTTTGTTACTTTATATTCAATTTATACATTTTTTGATATCAAAATTTTTCACAATCAGCAAGGTTCTAAATTAAAAATAAAAGAAAAGCATTTCAATAAAGGAGGTTTTTAATTTATCAAAAAGTTTCTTATCACGATTATTTTTACTATTGTTTCTATTTTTATACATTTTAAACTTTTTTATTCAATTTACACTGCGTCAGAATTAATTATTCCGTATGGATTAAAGCCATTTGACATTTGTTCACAAAATCCGATTTTATGGAAATACTTAAAAATAATTCATATCATCAGTTATCTATTTTCCAATATGATTTTTATACATTTTTTACTTTCCAAACTATCAAAAATTATCCACCCATTTCCTAATAAAAAAACTTCTACTAAAAATTTAGAACATTTTACAAGTAATCAATTGCATTTAGAAATTGGATATGATCCCTCTTCAAAAATGATTGTTTCTATTCCAGAAAGTGGTTTATATCAAAATTTCTTGATTACAGGAACAATTGGATCTGGTAAAACTTCTTCTGCGATGTACCCTTTTACTGAACAATTTATAAAATTCGGTTCTAATCCGCATCAAAAAATGGCAATGTTAATTTTGGATGTTAAAGGTAACTATTATAAACAAATTAAAGAGTTTTGTAAAACATTTAACCGATTATCAGATTTAATTGTTATAGAATTACATTCTCGTATTCATTATAATCCTCTACATAAACCAAAACTAAAACCTCAAGTGTTAGCCAATCGATTAAAAACCATTCTTTTACTATTTTCAGAAAATAATTCAGAATCTTACTGGCTAGATAAAGCAGAACAGGTCTTAACAGAATGTATTAAACTTTGCCGATTTTATAACAATGGATATGTTACTTTTACAGAAATCCATAAATTAATTACCATTCCAAATTACTATAAAGAAAAAATTCCTATATTAAAAAATCTTTTTATCCACTCCAAATTTAAATCTGATGAAATTTATGAATTAAATTCTTGTTTAGATTTTTTTCAAAAAGAATTTGAGACTTTAGATCAGCGAACAAAAGCTATTTTGGTTTCTGAAATTACTAGAATTACCAATACGTTTGTATCAGATTATGATGTTATGTCTTGTTTTTGTTCTCCCAAAGAAACTTTAACATTTACAAGTTTTGAAGAAGTTTTAAAAAATGGAAAAATTGTTGTTTTAAATATGAATATTTCTGAATATAGTATTCTTTCAAAAATAATTGCTACTTACTTAAAGTTAGATTTTCAATCTGAAGTCTTATCTAATTTATCTAAAAATAAAATATATCCTTCTTGCTTTATATGTGATGAGTATGACAAATATGCTAGTAAAACAGATGCTGAATTTTTCTCTTTAAGTAGAGAAGCAAAATGTATTAATATTGTTAGTACCCAAAGTTATTCTTCGTTGAAAAACACATTAAAAGATGATTCTTTTGTAAAAGTCATTGTCCAAAATCTAATAAACAAGATTTGGTTTCGAACAGATGATATTTTTACAATTGAAGAAGCACAAAAACAACTGGGGAAAGAAGAAAAAGTAAGAACTTCAAAAAGTTTTTCTGAAAACGCGAAAGAAACCACTTTTAGTTATATCACAAATACATTAAATTCTGAAAATTCAAACATTTCTGAATCTATTAGTACTTACGTACAAAATGATTATATCTATGAGTCTAATTATTTTACACAAAATCTTGAAACATTTTTTGCTTTATGTTTTTTATCTGATGGTCATAAAATATATCCCCCTTGCAAATTGCAAATGTTTCCATATTTTAAAAATAGAAAGGAGTTTTTAAATGAAAAAAGAAAAAACAAATCTTAATTATCATTTTATATTTCAATATGCATTATTCCTATTTTTTATATGTATTCTTATTCTACTATTTTTCCCATCTTTGTCTTTTGCTTTAGGAGATCCCAAATTAATTAGTACTATTAATTCTGCTTTTGAAGACATAGAAGGATGGATTTTAAAAATATCTACGCCTGCTGCCGCCGTAGCAGTTGGAACTGGTGTATTTATGAAAAAGTTTAGTTTTGGTGATGAAGAAAAAATTAGAACAGGTAAAAAATTAATAAAAGGATCTCTTTTTTCCTATGCATTTATCCTTGCTATTGATTTAATTTTATCTGCTATTAAGTCTCTTGTAAGTTAGGAGGTTAGATGGAACAATCACAAAACATCACACAAATTATTATTGATACAATTAATACCATTTTTGAAAATATGTTTAGTTCAATTGATAATACATTATATTCTTTATTAGATGAACTTACTTTCATTAGTTCTGACATTTTGAATGATCACTATTTTCAAGATATTTTAGGAACTTCTGCTTCTAGTGGTATTTTACTTGTTGCTAATGCACTTCTATTTGCCTTCATTTTATATTATGGTATAAAATTTTTATTATCCCATTTGACTTATGATAGAATTGACAGGCCTTCTAGCTTTTTTATAAAAATAATTTTATTTGGCATTTGTATGAATTCTTCCTTTTTTATCATACAGCTATTCATTGATTTCATATCTAATATTTCTCTTTTTATCCGTAGTATTGGAGAAGACTTATTTCACGAAACTATTTGTTTTTCAACACTAATTTCAAATATAAATACAAATATTTCTATCGATACTTCTTCCTTAAATATTTTTACAGTTGACGGCTTTATTAAAGGAATATTATCTGTCTCTTTACTAAATTTGGTATTTTCTTATTCTTTAAGATATATTTTTATCAAAGTATTTGTTTTAATAACGCCTTTTGCTTTTCTATCTTTAATGCTTTCAAATACAAGTTGGTTTTTTAAAGCATGGCTTAAAAATTTATTTTCTCTTCTCTTTCTTCAAATTATTGTTTCTATTATTTTACTTTTAATGTTTTCTGTCGATTTTTCTAATACAGATCTATTTAATAAATTTATATATGTAGGAGGCATGTATGCTTTAGTAAGAGCAAATTCATTAATTCGTGATTTTATCGGTGGTGTTTCCACAACTATTACACAATCTGTGAAAAGTTTTAAAAATTTCAAATAGGAGGTTTTATGAAGTTTATTTTTCCACAAAATTATCATTTTAAAAATAAAATTTTTGGTGTTATTGATTATTCCGTTGCTTTTGTGAATATTCTTTGGGATTTATTGATTTTGGCAATATTGCATATATGTATTCATGATATAAGTATAAAAATAGTTATATTTATTATATTTTGTTTTCCCGTCTTTTTACTTAGCATTTCTGGAGTTCATGGAGAAAATATTGTTTATATTTTCATTTATATTTTTAAATTTATTTTTAAGCAAAAATTATTTTTTTATTGTAAGACAGATAAATACAGATGATATTGTTTTTTGAATGCAAAATTTAGAAAATTCACCTTGAATTTTTTGTCTAAAAAAGATATAATTTGTATTACAAAATTCTTTTGGAATAGAGGAGATTTTTATGAAATTAGAACAAAATGATAAAACACTTTTATTTTCTGAAACAATGATACCTGATATCTTTTTTTCAGACTATTTATCTCAAATACCGGGTGATTATTTAAAAATTTATTTATATATTATATTTCTTTCAAAGTATAATAAAGATATTAAATTAAATGATTTATCTAAAAAGTTAAATATACCTTTAAAATCTATTAGTGATGGTTTTAAATTTTTAGAAGAAAATAAATTAATAACAAAAAAATCTACTGGATATATAATAATAGATTTACAAGAAACGGCTCTTCATGAATTATATACGCCAAATTTAACTGTTTCTAAAGAAAAAGTTGCACAAACAGCTAAAAATCAGTCTAGAGCAAAAGCAATTGAACATATTAATAATATGTATTTTCAAGGCATCATGAGTCCTTCTTGGTATAATGATATTGATATTTGGTTTAGAAAATATAATTTTGATGAACAAGTTATGATTGCTCTTTTTGATTATTGTTATAATAGAAGTGCTATGCATAGAAATTATGTGCAAACAGTTGCAGAAGCTTGGGCTTCAAATAAAATTAAAACTTGGAATGATTTAGATAAATATTACGAAAAACAGGAAAAATTAAATTCTTTAAAGAAATCAATATCTAAAAAACTAGGAAAACATGGTAACTTAACACAATATGAGGAAGCTTATATTGAAAACTGGGTATTAAATTTTGGTTATGATATGGATATTATTGAAATCGCTCTAAAACGTACAACCCTAAAGCAATCTCCTACTTTCGAATATATTAATACTATTATCACAGATTGGCATGATAGAAATTTGAAAACGCCTTCAGAAGTAAATGCATTTATTGAACAAAGGAAAAAATTAAATAAAGATACAAAAATATTGAAAAATCAAGTAGAAAAAGAAAATTACGAACAAAGAAAATATGAAAATCTAGACTTTTTATATGCAAATCAGATAAATAAGGAGGATTAAATTGGCAAATGAAATATTAAATTCTTTATTAAAAGAATATGAACAAAAGAAAATACGAGAAGAAATTGCTGCCGATAATCGAAAAGAAGAATTATATACGAAAATTCCTAGATTAAAAAAACTAGATAATGAGATCAATTCTTATGCTATTTCTGTAACAAAAAATATTTTAAATAGTAAATCTTATTCTTTATCTTCACTTTCAGATAAAATAAATAGCTTAAAAAGAGAAAAAGAATTGATTTTAAAAGAAAATCATATTGATTTTGACTATTTAAAACCACATTACGAATGTTCTTTATGTCATGATACAGGTTATATTCAAAAAGACAATTATCAAACAGAAATGTGCTCTTGTTTAAAGCAAAAATTATTAGATATTTCTTTTAATAAATCTAATATGTCTAATTTAAATACTGAAAATTTTTCTACTTTTAATGAATTACTTTTCTCTGATGAAGTAGATCCTAAGAAGTATCGTTTTTCTATTTCTCCTAGGGAAAATATAAAGAAAATCAAGCAAAAATCTTTAGAATTTGTTCAAAATTTTGATAATCCTAGTTATAAAAATTTATTATTTTCAGGAAATACTGGACTTGGGAAAACATTTCTTTCCAATTGTATTGCAAATGAAGTTTTAAAATTAGGAAAAACTGTATTATATCAAACAGCACCTGTTTTATTAGAAAATATTATAGACTATAAATTAAATAAGCAAAAGACGAATTTAGAAGATATCAACAAATCTGTATTAGAAACTGACTTATTAATTATTGATGATCTAGGAACAGAAACTTTAAATAGTATGAAATTAAGCGAGCTATTTACTATTATTAATACTAGAATTTTAAATTTGAACCATAAAATTACCAAAACGATTATTTCAACCAATTTAAATATTACTGAAATTTTTAATAAATATGAAGAGAGAATTGGTTCTAGAATTGCCGGATACTACGATATCTATTGTTTTTACGGAGATGACATACGTTTTAAAAAACGTTAACCAGCAGGGAATAAATCCTGCTGGCTTCTATTTTTTAATTTTCAATATCATTTAGTTCTGGGGTTAAAGTTTCCATACTAACTACTTTTCCACCATCACTTGTTCTCATTAATGTAACACCTTGTGTTGATCTTCCTAAAACGCTAATATCTTTTACATTAATTCTAATAATTGTTCCTGTATCTGTAATTAACATGACATCATCATCTTCTGTTGCAATTCTTACGCCTACTAGCTTTCCAGTCTTAGGTGTAATTTTATATGTAACAACACCTTTTCCTCCTCTGATTTGGACTCTATATTCATCTAGTTCAGTTCTCTTTCCAAATCCATTTTCTGTAATAGCTAATAATGTTGCTTTTCCTCCGCTAATGACAGATTCCATACCAATTACTTCATCATCTTCATCAAGTCTAATACCAATAACACCTTGAGAAACTCTACCGATTGGTCTTACATCTTTTTCATCAAAAGTAATACACATACCATTTCTTGTAACAAGTACAACATTGTCTTGTCCATCTGTTAATCTTACAGAAATTAATTCATCATCTTCTTTTAATGTAATTCCTTGTAGACCTGTTTTTCTGCTAGAATCATATTCTTTTAATGCTGTCTTTTTAATTAATCCATTCTTTGTTGCCATTAATAGGTATTTTCCTTCAGCAAAGTTTTGAATTGGTATAACTGCTGATACTTTTTCTCCTGAATCTAAACTTAATAAGTTTACAATAGCTGTACCTTTAGCCGTTCTTCCTGCTTCTGGAATTTCATATCCTCTTAAATGATATAACTTACCTTTGTTTGTAAAGAAAAGAATCGTATCATGTGTTGATGCTGTAAAGATTTGTTTTACAAAATCTTCTTCTCTAGTTGCAATTCCTGTTATTCCTTTTCCTCCACGCTTTTGACTTTTATATGTATCAATTGGCATTCTCTTAATATATCCAAAATGTGTTAGGGCTACAACAGATTGCTCTTCCTTAATTAAATCTTCTACATCAATTTCGCCCTCTGCTGCTACAATTTTTGTCTTTCTTTCATCACCAAATTTGTCTTTAATTTCTAATAATTCTTCTTTGATAATGTCAAAAACTAATCTTTCACTATTTAAAATATCTCTTAAGTGTGCAATTAATTCCATTAATTGATTATATTCTTCTTCAATTTTTTCTCTTTGCAAACCTGATAATGTTCTTAAACGCATATCTAAAATTGCTTGTGCTTGAATATCAGTAAGTCCAAATCTTTCCATTAATCTTTCTTTTGCATCATCATAAGAATTTCGAATAATATTAATAACCTCATCAATATTATCTAATGCTATTTTCAATCCTTCTAAAATGTGTGCTCTTGCTAGGGCTTTATCTAATTCAAATTGTGTTCTTCTTAAAATAACATCTTTTCTATGATCAATATAACAATCTAAACATTGTCTTAATGTTAAAATTCTTGGTACACCATTTACTAATGCAAGCATAATAATACCAAAAGTTGTTTGCATTTGTGTATGCTTAAATAATTGATTTAATACAACTTGTGGGTTAGCATCTCTCTTTAATTCAATAACTACTCTTACTCTATCTTTTCTATCAGATTCATCTCTACACTCTGAAATACCTTCTATTTTTCTTTCTTTTGATAAATCAGATATTGTTTTGATTAAGTTTGCTTTATTTACTTGATATGGTAAAGATGAAACAATAATTCTTTGTCTGTTACCACTCATTTCTTCTATTTCTGTTTCTGCCCTTAATGTGATTTTTCCTTTACCTGTTGTATATGCTTGTTTAATACCTTCAAGCCCTAAGATAATTCCTTCTGTTGGAAAATCTGGTCCTTTGATAACACTCATCAAATCTTCATCTGTTACTTCATCTTCGTCTATAATTTTAATAATTCCATTAATTAATTCTGTTAAATTATGTGGTGGAATATTGGTTGCCATACCTACGGCTATACCTGAAGATCCATTTGCTAATAGTGCAGGTATTCTTGCTGGCAAAACAGTTGGTTCTTGTAATCTATCATCATAGTTTGGCATAAAATCAACTGTATTTTTCTCAATATCTGTTAACATATATTCTGAAATTTTAGACATTCTTGCTTCTGTGTACCTCATAGCTGCTGCCCCATCACCGTCTACAGATCCAAAGTTACCATGTCCATCAATTAACATATACCTCATTGAGAAATCTTGTGCTAATCTAACCATAGCATCATATACAGAACTATCTCCATGTGGATGATATCTACCTAAAACAGATCCTACAGTATTTGCACACTTCCTATATGGTTTATCTGATGTAATACCATCTTCATGCATAGCATATAAAATTCTTCTATGTACTGGTTTTAAACCGTCTCTTACATCTGGAAGTGCACGAGAAACAATAACACTCATGGCATAGTCAATATACGCTTCTCTCATCTCTTTTTCGATGTCTTTTTCAATTATTTTTCCGTCTCTTCTTTCTTGTCTTTCTTCCATTGTTTTCCCTCTCTTCCTTTCTATTTCTACCTTTGTATTATACTAAAACAAACTTTGTTTTTCAAGTAAAATCCTTAAAAAACTAGGGAAATACATTATTTAAAATTATTATATGTTCTTTCTTCATAATATAAAAACGTGATTAAATCACGTTTTTATATCGTGTTTTCGTGATATTATCACGTTTTTTTATTTTCTTAAACAATTTAATAGCATATTCACTCCATCAATAAATCCTTGTTTATATATTTCTTTATTATACTCCGTTATTTTGATATTATAATTTTCTTCTATTTTATTTAATATTTCCTTTGCTTGCTCTGCACAATGAGAATCTTCAATGATTCTTTCTAATGTAATGACTTCTAATTGATCTTTTAATTTTTTATCTACACTTTTTAGTATTTTATCTATTTTTTCTTCTTGTGATTGATAAATCATATTTACTATATCTTTTTCTTGAAAATTTTCTAAATTCATTACAATTCCTCCTTATTTCTCTTTTATATATTTTTCGTATTCTTTTATGATATTATTATAAATCATTCATTTTTATTTTATACTCTTATATTTCTTCTAAAAATAAATTTCCCTTATTTCTATTTGACCAATTGAGTTTATTAATCCATAAACATATATATTATCATATTTTCTAAGTCTAGAATAACATATGTCTGCTATTTCATTATGTCCTATTACTGGTATTCTAGTATTACTATTTAATTTAAATTCAAATATTACTACTGATTTTATCTTTTTGTTATTGATAACAAATTTGTAATCTATATCACTGATTATTTTTCCCATTACAAAACATAAATTCATCATCTTCTAATTCCTTTAATTTTAATTTATATTTTTAAATATTTTTTATAAAATTAAATCGTAAAGTAATTATATTCAAATTATATAATTTTACTAATACTTACTTTACTGAACCGTTTTTACCTATATTAGGAAGGAATAAATCTCTTTAATACTAATACATTTACTGTATATATTCCTTAAAATATATAATCTCAAAATTGTATTAGAGTGAGGCGGAAGCCGATGTTATCGTTGCTGTTAGCCGGATTGTTGTTGTTACGATTGGAAGCTGGATTGTTAGAACCTGTATTGTTGTAATTACCTCCTCGATTAACACGATTGTTAGTGTTGTAAGACTTTCGATTTATCCCTATTATTCTTTTGATGATTTTTTTATTATAATTGAATATTAATGCAAAAAATAAATAACTTAATTTATATCATCATCTTCTTGATAAAATAATTTACTTTCTAAATTATATGTATTGGCAATTTTTATATATCCTAAATGACCTGCTAAATATTTATATGCTTCTTTACTTGTCATTTTTCCTTGTTTTATATCTTTCTTTAATTGTTTTACCTTTTCTTTCAGCTTTCTTTTTCCTTTATCTCGTATTTTTAGACGATATGTATTAATTTTATATCCGCAAAAATTAACTCCCTGTTTTGATTTAAATATTTGTGTCTTTTTGTTTAACTCCAATTCTAAATTCATCTTTAGAAAAGTTTTTATTTTCTCTAATATCTCTTTTGCTTCTTGCTTAGTTTTTACAAATAATACACTATCATCCATATAACGAAAATAGTATTTTACTTTTAATATATGTTTTATATATTGGTCTATTTCATTTAAATAAATATTTGCAAACATTTGTGATGTATAGTTTCCAATTTCTAATCCTTTCTCTCTTTTTTGTGCATATAAAATTTCTTTTATCAGCCATAATACATCTTTATCTTTTATTTTTCTTTTCAAAATTTTTAATAATATCGTTTTATTTATATTATCAAAATATTTCGCAATATCCATTTTCAAGATATAATAGTCATTCCATATTCTTTGACAATGTTTCATTTCTTTTTGTAAATCTAAACAAGCTTTATGCATACCTTTTCCTTTTAAACAAGCATAAGATGTACTAATAAATTGTGGTATAAATGCTGGTCCTAGAAAATTATCTACTAACCATCTGTGGATAATTCTATCTATATATTTTGATTTTTCTATCTTTCTAAGTTTAGGTTCTGTTACATAAAAAGTACTATATCCTCCATGTTTATATGTTTTATTCTGCAACTTTTCCAGTAACCACATAATATATTCTTCTTGTTTTAAGTTAAACAAAATAATTTCTTTTCTATAGCCTTTGCCTTTTCTGGATTTAGAATGTGCTTCTAATAACTTATCATAGGTTAAATATTTAAAATATAAATTTCTAATTGTTTTTGACATAATATTTTATAAGTCCTCCTAATATTTTCCCTATTTCATATATAAGTTCCATTGCTATTTTAAATTTCTTTTCATCAATCCATCTGTTCTTTTTCATAATTCTTAAGTAGATTCTTTGTGTATTTAACTTACTATCAATTCTATTTAATATGTCTAAGATTTTCATTGCTTCTTGATTAGATTTATTTTTTATCTTATTTAATATCATAATTTCGCTTAACATTTGATACATACTTTGCTTATATTCTGTTCCTATACTAAATTTTTCTATCCTTGGTAGCTTTATCATAATCTCCAACATATATTCTATATATCTTTCTGATTTTGGTATTAAAGCCAGTTTACTATCTTGTTCTTGTTTTAAACTCATACTAATTCTCCTTGTTTCTTTATTATAATTTCATTTTTCTTCGTAATTAGTCGTTCTATCTATATTTTTTCAATTCGTCCTCATATAATTTTGATAAAGCTACGATATATTTATCTGGTTTTTTGTACTGTTTTGTACTATTAGGACAGGTATAACAATTCATATTTTCAATTTCTAAAGTATTTTTATTTTTTCCTATATAACTTTCAAATATATTTAATTCTTCTTTTTCTTGATCAAAATCATATACTATAAAACTATATCTTTTTTCTGCAAGTAAATTTGTATATTTTTCTAATGAATTGACTGGAAATCCAACTTTGCATATTTTAGGTTTTATACAACTTATTTTTAATCCTATCAGATGATTTAGTAAAATAGCATCTTTACCAATTGCTACATAGAAATTTCCTAAATTGCATATAACAATTTTTCCTCCTTCTCTTTTTTGTAATATTTTCATCATTTCACAAAATCCCATTTTATTTCACCACTTTCTATATTTTTTCGTGTCATTTTTTGTACTTTTTAAGCAGAAAAAACGCCACGTTAGTGGCGCCACGTTAGTGGGAATTTTTCTTAATTTTGCAAAATCCGTTTTTCAAACGTATTTTGTTAAATTTTGAAAAATTCCTCCCTTAACGTCTAAAGTCGTTAAGTTTTATATTAAATTTTTACTTTTAAAATTATTTTATTTACCCTTCAAATTATACGGCTAAAGCATTCAGCTTTACAAATATAAAGTGAGGCGGAAGCCGATGTCACCGTCGCTGTCAGCCGGACTGCAGTAGAAACGATAGGAAGCTGGATAGCCAGAACCTGTATAGCTGTAATTACCTCCTCGAAAAACACGAAAGTCAGTGTCGTAAGACTCCATTGTCCATTCATAAACATTTCCTGCTAAATCATAAATATTTTTCACATCATAATCATCACTTGCTCCGGTTGTTGTTACTTTTCCCTTCCAAGAGTTTGCATTTTCATCCTCGCTATAATTTCCTTTTCCTGTTGAATCTGCTACAAAATTCTTTTCTGCTACTAATTCTTCTGCTTTATTTTTATCTTTATATCTTGGCTCTATCCATGCCATAATAGCATCCCATTGCACTCCATAGATTAATGTACTTGTAACTGATGTATAACCTTTTTCATTTGCAAATTCTTTTGCCTTCTGCACTGCTCCTCCCGTTTCATTTGTCATATTATTACTATTTGACCAACCTATATAATTATATACATTTGCTCCTTGTTTAACTACTACATCATCTGTAATTCCAGAACTACTTGTTCTTTCTTCTGTGCTTGCTGTTCCTGCTTCATATCTTCCTACATAAAATCCATTATGCTCTAATACACTTTCTTTCATTGCATTATATTCATCAACTTCATTTACATATCCATTCTCATATGGCTCTTTACAATCACTTAGTATTGAATCTATATCTCCATCAAAATATCCTTCATAGGTTTTAAATGCACTATCATCTTCTACTGGCACCCATACAAATTGATTTCCTTTTAATGTTTTTGCCACTTCCCAACTTGTTCCTTTATTTTCATCATTTGGATCATCTGATATAACTATTCCTTCTGCTTTACTTCCTCCTACATAATAAAATCCATCTGGGATTGTTACTCCTTCTACTATTGTTTCTGTATTATCATTTCCACCATTATCTCCTACACTTGTACTTCCATTTCTATTTATCGTTACATCATATCCATCCACATTTACTGTATCTGGCAAACTCGTTATTTTATTACTATCAGATATTGGACTTCCTTTATATGTTAAATTGTCTATCTTTTTTAGCTCATTATTTAAAGTATCCATATTAATTTTTCCATCTGTTCCTATACTTGCTGCTACTGCTAATTTTACTTGTTCTTCTGCATTTGCCCTTTTCGTATCTTCACTTGCTTCCTGTGCCTTTGTTAATATTCCATTATCTCCTGTTAGTGTTGCAATTGTTACTCCTGCTAGGATTAATAAGACAATGATTGTTATGACTAATGCTATTAATGTGATTCCTCGTTTTTCTTCTAATTTTTTTATTCTGTTTACTTTCATCTTCATATCTTTGCTTTTTTCCTTTCTGACTCTTTCCATCTAATTCTTTCCTCCTTCTTTTGTTTTTTTCTTATTTACTTTTGTTTTTTCTTTTAGCCTTTTAATTTCTTTTATATATAGCCAGTTTTTATAACTTACTGTTATGTAATTTCATAATTTGCTATTTTCATTATTTCCATTATTCTTCTAAATATGCACATTTCTTGCAAATTTTTATGTCCGTTTTCCTATTTTTAAAAACAAAGATATGAATTTTTCAATGTGCATATTCCGTAAGTATAACGCTAATAACTCATATTCAAATTATACTGTAAGCATATTATTTTTGCAATACTTTTCTTATTTTTTTATATTATTTTACTGATTTCATATAATATCTTTGATTATATATATTATGGTATAGTATAATAATTACCAATGTTGTTTTTGTTAGCATTTGCTTTTTGCATATTTTCTTCATACGCTTGCGGTCTGTCGGTTTTTAAGAATTTTTGTAATATAATGTAAATAATATTTTTATTGAGGTGACATTATGCAAGAAGATTATAAAGTTGGAGAAAGAATTAGAGAAATACGTGAGAATTTAAATATGAATAGAGAAAAATTTTCAGAAATGATTGATATATCTAGTGTATTTTTAGGACAAATTGAACGTGGTGAAAGATCATTGAGTATAAAAACTTTATCAAAAATTGTTAAATTCACAGGTGCTTCTACTGACTATATTTTATTTGGTAATGATCATTCAAATACAACCATAGATAAAATCAATCGAATTTTAAATGATTGTTCTAAAGATGGCTTAAATTTTATTTATGAATTTACTTGTTCAATTAACACATTTTTAAAAACTGAAAATAAAAAATTATAATTATAAAGGGGATACATTTCCTCTTTTTTTATACAATATATTTCTTTAATTTTTAATAAATGTATACAATTTTATTTTTAAAAATTTTATTCTAAATTAATTTTTCAGCCAATGCTAATTGTTCTTGATTCAAATTAAAATTTTGTCCATTATTTTTTATTAAATTATGTATATTTCCTATTATTCTTGCTTGATTAATAATTTCTTCTAATGGAGCAAGTGTTTCTAATATTTTTTCTATTTTATTATATTCTTTTTCCATCTTTCCAAAATTTTTATCTTTGAAATTTTCCTTCCAATTATTCATGTATTTTTCAATATTTTCTACTTCTATATTTTGTTCTTTAAATTTTTCTTCTATATTGTGTTCCACACTATTTAATATAATATCTTTTCCTTGTTTTATAGTATTAGCAATATTATAATTTATAATTCCTTTTTTATTTACTTTGTCAACTACTGTATCCAACAAAGAAGAAATACCATCAATTAAACCTCCTGTTTCAATAGCATTTTGCATTTGTGAAATAGATTCAAAATTTCCTGTAAATATCCCTATAGCACTTTTACCAATATCTATTGCATCCTCTATTGTTTTTGTTATTCCATCTTTCAGTCCGTAATTTAATAAATTATCTTTTATATTAATAATTTGTTCATCAATAAAGTCTGGTAATAATGCTCTTATTCCTATATCAATTGCTGTATTTATTGTTTTTCCTAATGTTGTTTCTAAAAAATTTGTCTGTTCTTCTCTAATTTGTATTTCATTATTTAAATTTATTCCATTGTCTATTTTATTTATTTCCATATAAATTACTCCTTTTTTACTTTTCAATTTTTTATATTTTTTTAATTAATAATTATTAACATTTTTATGTTTTTTATTTTTAATTATTATTTTATTATTGTTAATATTTTTTATGTTTTTTATTTTTTAATTATTATTTTATTATTATTAATATTTTTATGTTTTTTATTTTTTAATTATTATTTTATTATTATTAATATTTTTATGTTTTTTATTTTTTAATTATTAATTATTAATTATTTTATTATTGTTAATAATTTATAATTTTTTTAAATTTTAATTATTAAATATTTCTTTCTTTTTTAATTTATTATAATATTAATTATTTCTTATATAATTATTTAAAATAATATCTATCATATAATTTTTTTATGATGTATTTTTTGATATTATTTACTCTTCAAGATAGTTTTTATTTTTATTTATTCATTATCATTGTTAAAATCATTCAATATTATTTCTAGATTATGTATACTAGGATTTTTAATTTTTTTATATTCTTTTATTTTTATAAAATCCAGCTTTTCTTTTATTACGTAGGACTTTCTATCATTATTATTTATACTAATTCTATATATTTTTTTGTTTGATTCTGTATGTTTTTATTTTTCATGTAAACTTTTATATTAAAATGTTTTTAATAAAGTTCCTTTTTATATTTGTATTTTTTACTAAAAAATTTTGTTCATCTTTCATAGATTTTTAACTCTCTTATATTTATAATTTATATATATTTTTTTTAGTTAAACTTATATATTTTATAATTATTATTAATAAATTTATTTTTGGGATAAATAATAATTATTTAAAATTATTTTTTATTCTTTTTATTATTATTTTATTTTTAAAATTTTTAAATATTTTAAATTCATTTTTTATTCAAATATTTTTATTTTTTTGTAGTAAATTTTATTTTAAAAAAATAAAGTTTGTTATATTCATTTTTTATTTTTATTATTAATATTTTATATTTAATTTTTAATTATTTTTTCTATTATTTTTTATTTATTTTATAACTCTTCATTTTATATTTTTATTAGCTTTCTGTTTTATATTATTCTCAAGATCCAATGTTATAAATTTATTTGTAAGTTTCTTAATAACTTTCTTTTTCTATATATATTTTTTTATAAATAAAAAATTTTATTTGTACATTATGTATACATAAATATTTTATCAAACTTCTATCTTTTATTTTTAATATATATCCGCAATCTCTCTTTTACGTAGCTTTTCATTTTTTTATATTTTTATTTATCTTTTAATTCTTATTTAGTTTTTCTATATTAGAAATTCTTATCGGTAAACTTCTATATTTCTTTTTATTAAAATTATTTTTTGAAACTTCTTTTTGTTTTTTCTCCTTGTTTGTTCTTTAATTTCTTATTTAATTTTTTTTATTTATTTTCTTTTCTAATTTTTTTAATTTTATTTTATTCGTTAAAAAATATTATTTTATTAATATTTTTATATTTTATTTATTTAACTGTTTTATTTAATTTTTTATTTTTTAATTTCTTTCCTATTTTATATTTTAATCTTTTTTATAAAAATTTTTATTTTCTAAAAATAAAATTATTTATATTTAGTTTTTTTATTTTTTATTTCTTGTATTTATTTTTTTATAATTAATTTTAATCATTTATTTTTTTTATTACTTTTTATATTATCTCTAATTTTATTTCTTTAATCTTTCCTTTTATATTTTTATTAAATTTTTCATTTTTATATTATTTTTTATGTCTAATCCTATAAATTTATTTACTTATAACTTCACTAATAACTTCCTTGGTTTTCTCAAATAAACTTATTCAAATATTTTATTTCTATATTATGTATATATAAATATTTTATAAAGCTCCTATCTTTTATTTTTAATACATATTCCTAATCTCTCTTTTACGTAGGCTTTTCATTCTTTAATATTTTTATTTATCTTTTAATTTCTATTTAATTTTTCTATATTAGTAATTTTTATCGGTAAACTTCTAAATTACTTTTTTTCAAAATTCATTTTGTCTTTTCTTCTCGTTTGTTGTTTAATTTCCTATCCAATTTTTTTAATTTTATTTTATTTATGAAAAACATTTTTTTATTAATATTTTTTATAATTTATTTATTTAATTTGTTATTTTTCTAACTTTTTATGTTTGAATATTTTTTTATTTAAACATTTTACTTTTTAATAATAAATTTCATTTTGCAAAAATAGAATTATTAATTTTTAAATTCTTATTATTTACATTTATTTTTTTATAATTATTTTTTATTTTTTTAACAATAACTTTTATTTTTTTTAATTAAAATTATTTATATTCAATTTTTGAATTTTTATTATTTATATTTATTTTTAATAATTAATTTTATTTTTTTATTATTATTTTGTAATTTATTTTGTAATTTTTCACTTTATATTTTCTAATTTCTTTTTTTTATATAATTTTTTTATAACTAATGCCATAAATTTATCTATTTAAAAATTTGCTATTAGCTTTTTCTTTCATTTAGATATACTTATATAGATATTTTATTTAGACATTATGTATACATATTTTTTTATCAAACTTCCATCTTTAATTTTTAATACATATCTCTATTCATTTATTTACGTAGTTTCTTCGTCTCTAATTTTTTTATTCGTTTCTTGTTCTTTATTTCATTTTTTCCATATTAGTATGCTTTATTGGTAAACTTCTAATTTTCTTTTTGTAAAAAGTAAAATTGCTTTTCCCATAGTTCATTTTGTCTTTCTTTTTTTTCTGTTTTCTAATTCCAAATGTATCTTTTAATCTTTTTCTTAATTTTATTTCTATTAATTATTTTATTTATTTAATTATTTTTTATTTTCTTTTTATTAATTTACTTATTAATTTATAAAATATTTTAATATATAATTTTTTTCTTTTTATAAATTTCTTCTTATTTAATAATTATTTTTTATTATATATTTATATTAATTAAAAATAAAATTGCTTTATTTTTGATTTTCATGCCTTACTTTTTAATTTTTATTTTTACAAATTTTAAATAATTTTATTTATTAATTTTTATTATTTATTTTTATTGTTTATTTTTGTATATCTATTTATAATTAATTATTTTATTATTTTTTAATATTTTTATTAGCTTTATTTTTTATAAAATTAATAAAAAACTTTTTATAGATTTTTTTCATATATTTATAGACTCTTAATTTTTATTTTTGATTATGTATACATTCTTCTGTTGTTGCTTACTTTATTTTTTCTTTCCTTATCTTTTATTTTTCCATTTCTATATAGTATTTTAGATTTTACTATTATAATTATTTTTTTACTTTTAAATTATTATTTAATTTTTTTATTTTAACGTAAACTTTTATTAATATATATTTTCTTGATTTTTTGTTATTATTTATATTATTTTATTTTTATCAATATTTAATATAATTAATTATTTATTTTATTTTTATTAATTTATAATTTTTAATAATTAAATATTTATTTTTTTATTACTTTTTTATTTTAAATCTTTAAATCTATTTTTTATTAAATTTTTCTGATCAAATAATTATCACTACTTTTTTTCTTTTATTATATATTTTTTTTAATAAATTATTTTTTATTTAATAATTTATTTTATTATTATATTTATTGATTTTTTGTAAAATTCCATTTTAATTTTTTTACTAATTATTTCTTACAATTATTTTTTGAGTTTTTATTTTTGCATACATATTTTACTCTGGTTTAAATTGTTTCTTTTTTCTTATTTATAATCTTCTCTTTTTTAACTTTATTTCTGTTTTATGTTTACTCTTTCTTTTTCATTTTATAATTTAACTTTCTTTTCTCATTTTCTGCTTCATCCTTTTTTACGTAGTTATTTACATATTTATCTTTTTACTTTTTTGCTAAAATTTTTTCTTTCTCTAATGTTTTCTTTTCTATTATTGGTAAACTTTTATTTAAGTATCATATTGTATATATTTTTTCTCTTTAATACTAAAAACTTTTTCTTTCTTTTATCTTTTTCTACTTTTATTTTTTTAATAATTAATTTTTATGATTATTTTACTTAATCATATTTTTATTTATTATTATTAATTTTTTTATTATTTACTTTCTATTAAATAAATTATAAAAATTTTTTTAATTTTATTTTTGTATTTTTTAATATATATTTTTATTTTATTAATTTATTAAATTAATTATTTTTATTTTATTAAATTTATTTTTTAATATTATTTTATAAAAATACTTTGATATATTATTTTTTTGATAATTTAAAATAATAAAATTTATTTTTTTATCTTTATTTAAATTCTTATTTAATTTTAATAAATTTTCTTTATTATTTTCCAATACTATTATGTTATTATTTTTATTTTTTATATAATTTTTATTTATATTCATATTTTTATATTCTATATTAAATATTATATAATTATTATTTCTATTATATTTTTTTATTATTTTTTTTAATATTGCTATTTTTATTAAATTATTTCTATTTTCTAATATTTTATTTATATTTATAATTTTTTTAAAATTTTTATTTATTATTTTTTCTTTTAATAAAAATTTTAATTTTGTTTTTAAATAATATTTATTTTTTATTTTATTTAATTTTATTGTTTTTTTATTATTTATATTATTTTTAAATTTTTTATTTCTTTTTTTATTATTTATTTTCAAATTTATTGTTATTACTTTTTTATTTTCAATAATTAAATTTTTTATAATTATTAATTCTATTATTTTTTTGTCTATTTTACTTTCTCCAAAAATACATATATTTTTATTGGTCGATATTTCTTCTTTTTTATTATATATTATTCTATTTTTTATTTTATTTATTATTATATTTAATTTATTATTTTTTATTTTATTTTTTAATTTACTATTTTTTTTATTTTTAATATTATTATTTTCTTTTAATTTTTTTATTAATTTATAAATACTAAAAATATTATTGTAATAAATATTTTTTATATTATTTTTAATTAATTCTGATTTTATTTTTTTATTATTTAATATAATAATTATTTTTATTTTTTTGTTATTTTTTTTTATTTGTTTTATTAATTTTATAAAATTTATTTCCCCGGGAATTTTTTCACTAATAATTATACTCTCTATTTTTTTATTATTTTTTATTGTATCTAAAATTGCTTCTCTATATAAAATATTTTTATTTTTTATTATTTTATTTTTTATCATTTTTCTTAATATATTTTCTTCATATATGGCTGTCACAATTTTAGTCATTTATTTTTTCTCCTTTTATAATTTCATATTCATCATTTGAACATTCTATTTTTGTTAGTATGTGATCTTCTCCAACAAACATTAAACATTCTCCTCTTTTTAAAGATTTTATTTCTATTTTTTCTTTTTCTGATAAATTAGCATATTCTGATAATACTTTTATATTTTCTTCTTCTAATGCAAAAAATGTTTTTATACTAGAATTATTTAATATACTTTTTCCATAAATTCCTTCTTCTAAACTAAATAAATCTGAAATGTCTTGTGTGATCGCAACACTACTTCCACCATATTTTCTAATTGTTTTAAATATTTTATATATAAAACTTGCTACATTTTTATTTGAAGTGACCCCTATTAGTCTCCATATTTCGTCTAAATAAATTGCTTTTTTTTCTTTTCTATTTTCTTTGATTTTATCCCAAAAAATATCGGTAAATAAATACATACCATATTTTAAATTTTCTTCTCCTAATTCATATATATCTGCAATAATTAATTCATTTTTTAATTCTATATTTGTATAATGATTAAAAAATTTCATAGATCCCTTCACAAATGGTATTAACTTTATGGCAAATTTTTCTGTTTTTTTATCTTTTTTTAAATTATTGTATAAATCTTCTAATATAGGCATATCTTTTTTATTTTTAAAAATTATTTTTTTATTTTCTTTTTTATATAAAGATTTATCATCAAAATTAATATTTTTATTTTTATAAGTTTCAATTAATTTTTCTTCTATTAATGCTTTTTCTTCTTCATTTAATTCTCCAAAAATTAAATTAAAAAATCCAATTAATTTTCCTATCTTAGTTGCTAAATATCCATTTTCTCCATCTTCTATACTTTCTTTTCTGATTTCTAAGATATTAATATACGTATTAGAATTGGGTCCAATAATAATTCTAGTTCCTTTTAACTTTTCATTTACACTTACATACTCTCTTTCTGGATCAATAATATATTGTTTTATACCCATTAATCTATATCGTAAAATTAATAATTTTGTATAAAAAGATTTTCCTGCACCACTTGTCCCAAAAATACATATATTAGCATTTTTATATTTTTGTGTATCATATCTATCTATAAATACTAGGGAATTATTATATATATTTGTTCCAATAAAAATGCCTTCTTGATCGAAAATAGTTGAAGAAATAAATGGGTATGTTGCCACCAAACTAGAAGTCAATATATTTCTTTTTGCTACATTTTTTATAATTTTATGATTTTTCATAATTGGCAAACAACTTTCAAATATTTCTTCTTGTCTAAAATTTGCTCTTCTTGTTTGCAAACCTTTACTTTGTGAAATGCCTTCTATTTTACTTAATACATATTCTAGTTCCTTAATGTCCTGTGCATATACTAATAAATAGATATACAAATAATAGATTTCTTCATTGTTGACTTGGATCTCTTTTCTTATATACTTTGCATCTCCATAAATAGAAGTAGCAATATCAATATCTTGTCTATTTTCATGATTATTTTTTACTTCTACTCCTACATTTCCAATATGATATGTTAATTCTTTTATAACTCTGTAAGAATCTTGTTTTTCATAAAAAATCGATATGTTTACATTAATGTTACTTTCTATAATACTTTTTAATATAATATCTGTTTGTTCTCTATAATAATCTACAATTATAATTCCTGAATAATACATATTATCAATTTCTATATATTGAGGATTTTGAAAATTAATATACGCAGGAGAAATTTTATCTTTTTCAAATATTGTTCCTTCTAAAATTTTTAATTTTTTTTCGTTATTTTTTTTATTCCAAATTTTTTTTAATTCTATTTTTATTCCTCCTTATAACTATAATTTTTATTAAAATGTTTTTTTGTATTTAAGAATGAAAAAAATATTTTTAATATTTCTTGTTTTTCATCAATTACATTTACTTTATTTCCACAACGTGATAAACATTCTTTTATTTTTAAATATTTTTCATTTAATTCTTGAATAATGATTTCTATATTTTTTTCTTTTTTATTTATTGGATAATTTTTTATTATGATATAAAATTTTTTTGAAGATGATTTTTTATTATTATTTAAATTTGAAATATATTGAATATAATTTTCAGATAATTCTTTTAAGAATTTATTTTCTTTTTTTAAAATATTTTTTTTTATTTTTGAAATATGATGACTTAAATCTTCTTTATTACTTTGAATTAAAATTTGCATATCAAATTGACATGTTTTAAAAAAAATCTTATATGAATTTAAAATGGATTCTTTTTCTAACTCAGATTTTAAATTATAATTTATTGGAGTAACTTCCAATATTTTTATATATGTATTTTCTTTTGTTTCAATAATACCATCTTGATAGATATGATTAACGGGTATCCATTCTTGGACAGTCTGATTATTAATTTTTTACCACTCTCCTTTGAAAGCATTTTACAGTCATTTCTTATTTTTGTCAAGAAAAAATCATCGACATAATTCGACTTCTATTATGTAAGTTTTTAAATATACTTATTTTTTATTGTTATTAATTCTACTTTTTATTTTATTATTTATTATTTTATTAATTTATTTTTATATTTTAAATTAATTATTTTTTATTTCATTAATTTTATTTATTTTATATTTAATTATTTACTTTTATTAATTAATTATTTTTTTATTGATTATATAAAATATTTATTTTTATATATTTTATTTTTAATTATTTGCTTTATATTTTTCTGAATATTTTTTTCATTTTTGAACATAATAAAAATGTAAGGTTAATAATAGTTAAACGAAGAGTAATAATAGATTTTATTGTTTATTATTATTCGAGCAAAGATGTATTATGGTGTTTTTAATATTATAATATGTCGGTGACGTGAATATATTACTTGTTTGTATGCTACCGTTTTTTTCTTTTATTTTTAAATGATTATATAGATTGTGGTAAAATAATATGTAATATATTTTAGTTAAGATTATTCTTATATCTTTTAGTGATTATTAGTAGTCCTTTTTAAGGATGAATTTAGTTATTAATGGTGTATTAATAGTTGAGTGAAGAATGAATTTATGTGGTTGATAGTTTATGTATATAGTAATATATACTAGATTTTAAAATTATATATATTTGTTTTAACTGCGATTATTATTAGCTTTACTGATTAAAGAGGATTTCCTTTCTCAGGAAATCCTCTTTAAATTATATCTCTCTTTTAATTTTTTTACCCTCATCTTTAATTTTATATATCTAAGTTTTTTACATATTTCGCATTTTGTTGAATAAATTCTCTTCTAGGTTCTACTTCATCTCCCATTAACAATGTAAATATTTCATCTGCTTTTATAGCATCATCCATTGTTACTTTGATTAAAATTCTTGTATCTGGATTCATAGTTGTATCCCATAATTGTTCTGGGTTCATTTCTCCTAAACCTTTATATCTTTGTAAAGATAAAGAATCTCTTGTAATTCCTTTTTCCTCCAATTCTTTATATGCTTTTTCTAAATCATCATCTGTATAGCAATATTTATCTTCCATTCCTTTTTTTGATAATTTGTATAGTGGTGGTTGTGCCAAATATACATTTCCATTTTCAATTAAAGGTCTCATATATCTAAAGAAAAATGTTAATAATAATGTTCTAATATGTGCACCATCTACATCAGCATCAGCCATAATAATAACTTTTCCATATCGAATTTTTGTAATATCAAAATCAGCTCCAATACCTGCCCCAATTGCTACTATTACAGGATTTAATTTATCATTTCCATATATTTTATCAGCTCTTGCTTTTTCTACATTTAACATTTTTCCCCATAAAGGTAAAATTGCTTGGAATTTTCTATCTCTTCCTTGTTTTGCACTACCTCCAGCAGAATCTCCCTCAACAATATATACCTCACATTCATCTGCATTTTTACTACTACAATCTGCAAGTTTTCCCGGTAATGTAGATGTTTCTAAATTACTTTTCTTTCTTACTAATTCTCTTGCTTTTCTAGCTGCCTCTCTTGCTCTTGATGCACTAATACATTTTTCTAATATAGCTTTTGCAACAGATGGATTTTCTTCTAAAAAGGTAGCTAATGCTTCATTTACCATACTTTGTACTACACCCGTAACTTCGCTATTCCCTAGTTTTGTCTTAGTTTGTCCCTCAAATTGTGGTTCTTTTACTTTAACTGATACAACTGCTGTTATTCCTTCTCTAATATCTTCCCCTTGTAAATTTGAATCTTTTTCTTTTAAAATGTTATGACTTCTTGCATAATCATTCATAACTTTTGTCAAAGCTCTTTTGAATCCTTCTAAATGTGTTCCACCTTCAATTGTATTAATGTTATTAACAAATGTATATATATTTTCAGAATAACTTGAAGTATATTGAATAGCAATTTCAACTGGTACTTCCCCGTTTTTTTCTATATAAATTGGTGTTTTATGTAACTTTTCTTTATTTTTATTTAAATATTCTACAAAAGATATTAATCCACCTTCATAACAAAATTCAGATTTTTTTGGTGTTTCTTCTCTTTGATCTTCTATAGTGATTTTTAATCCTTTTGTTAAGAATGCAATTTCTCTAAATCTTTTTTCTAAAACTTCAAACTCATAATTTAAACTTTCAAAAATAGTATCATCTGCTAAAAATCTTACTTTTGTTCCTGTACCTTCTGCATCCCCAAGTCTTTCTAATTTTTTTACTGTTTTCCCTTTTTCAAAAGACATTTGGTAAAGTCCACCATCTCTTTTAATAGTAACTTCAGCCCAAGTAGATAATGCGTTTACTACAGAAGCACCAACACCATGTAATCCTCCTGATACTTTATATCCACTATCTCCACCAAATTTTCCTCCAGCATGTAAAACTGTATATACAGTTTCTGCTGTTGATATATGTGTCTTTGGATGTATTTCTACTGGTATTCCTCTACCATTATCTGTTACGCAAATAATATTTCCTTTTTCTATAATAACATTAATTTCTGTACAATATCCAGCTAAAGCCTCATCTACACCATTATCTACTATTTCATATACTAAATGATGAAGTCCTCTAATAGATGTACTTCCAATATACATTCCCGGTCTTTTTCTTACGGCTTCTAGCCCTTCCAATACTTGTATTTGTTCTGCTCCATATTTATGATTATATTTTTCCATTTGTGTCTCCTCCTAAAACTCTTGATTTTCTTTTATCACTTTTCCGTCCCTAACATTATATATTAAAATATTTTTATTTTCAAGTTCTATTTTATCAGTACAAGTGATAATTACTTGGATATTCTCAATTTTTTCTAATAGATGTTTTCTTCTTTTTTCATCTAATTCTGACATAAAATCATCTAATAATAATATAGGATATTCTCCAATTTCATCATATATAATTTCTAATTCAGCCATCTTTAAAGATAGAATTGCTGTTCTATGTTGACCTTGAGAGCCATATATCCCTAGTTCTTTATCATTTATATAAATAGTAAAATCATCTCTGTGAATTCCTTTTGTTGTATATCCTTTTATAATATCAAGTTTTCTTCTTTCTTTTAAAATTCTCTTGTACTTTTCTTTATTTTCACAATCAGTTTGATATACAATTTTAATTTCTTCTTTATTATCTGTTACTTGATTATGTATTTTTATAATTTTTTCTTGTATTTTTTCTATAAATTCTTTTCTATAACTATATATCTTCTCAGCATATTCTATTAATTTTTCATCCCATATTTCTAGTAATTCTTCACTTTTATTTTCTTCTCGAATTTGTCTTAAATAATGATTTCTTTCTTCTATGGTTTTTAAATATAAATTTAAATTGTACATATAATTTGG
This sequence comes from uncultured Clostridia bacterium, assembly GCA_904419495.1. Classification (GTDB taxonomy): domain Bacteria; phylum Bacillota; class Clostridia; order TANB77; family CAG-508; genus CAG-269. The sequence goes on from CAJFRV010000001.1 coordinate 29,262, forward strand.
TTTTAACTGACTTATCATAATATCTAAAAAGCGTCTTCTATTTTGTGGACCACCTTTCAAAATATGAATATCATCTGGTGTAAAAATAACAACATTTATACTTCCCAATAATTCACTTAATTTTTTTAATTTAATTCCATTAAAATAAATATTCTTCTTATTACCTATATCTATTTTTATTTTTCCACATCGATCAGATTTTTCATAAAAAACTTCAATAGTAGCACTTTCTTTTTCTAGCTGAATCATCTCCGTATCTTTTTTGGCTCGGAAAGATTTTCCCATACTACATAAAAAAATTGCTTCTATAATATTAGTTTTTCCTTGTGCATTTTCACCATAAAATATATTTAAATTTTTATCTAATTCTATTATTTCTTTTTGATAATTCCTGAAATTATTTAAAATTATTTTATTTATCCACATATTTTTCTCCATTTGTGTATAACTTATTTTTTATTTTTATTATTTTTTTTACTATTTTTTTATTTATTTTTTAATGACAAATTATATGAATCAAAAATAAAATTGGCTTATTTTTGATTTTCAAGCTTCATTTTTTTTATTTTATTTTTTTTATTAATCGATAAATTACATTACTAAAAAATTAAATCGGCTTATTTTTGATTTTCAAGCTTTGTTTTTTTTTATTAATTTATAAAAATTGATTTTTTTATATTTATAAATTAAATTTTTTTATTATTTTATTTTTTATTTTATAAAAATTTTGTATTTTTTTATATTATTTTTTATTATTTATATTTATAAATATTTTTATTTTTTTCTTTTTTAATATTCTATTATTTATTATAAAATATTATTTTTATCTTTTTTTATTTTTTTTATAAAATTTTTTATTTTAATATTTTTTTATTTTTTCTTTTTTTAAAATTTTGTTTTTCTCTTTTTTTCTAATTTATTCTAATTTTTACTAATTTATTCTATTTTTTTCATTTAATTTATTTTTCTTATTTTGTGTTTTTTTCATTTTTTTTCATTTTCTATTTTTATCTTTTTTTATCTTTTTTTTTCTAATTTATTCTAATTTATATAAATTTGATTTTTTTGTATTCTTTTTTTATATTTAAAGTTTATATGTTTATTTTTTAAACTTTATCCACAATCTTTTCATAAAAAGTGGATAACTATATAAAAGATTAAAGGTAGAAATACTTCCACCTTTAATCTTCTTTTAATCTAATTGGTAAAATCATATATACATAATCATTATTTTCCACTGATTTTATTAAACATGGAGATATACTACTTCCAAATTCTATATAGACTTCTTCATCATCAATTGCCTTCAAACTATCTAAGAAATATTTTGGATTAAATCCCACTTCTAAATTTTTGCCTTCTGTTGATACATATAACTCTTCTTTGGCATCTCCTGTCTGATTTGTACATAAAATTGTTACTTTTCCTATATCAACCTGTACTTTTACAGGATATTTCTTCTCTTTTTCTACCGAAGATGAAGAAATTAAACTAATTCTTTCAAAACTATCTTGTATATTGTTTTTATTAACTTTTATTCTTGTTTCCCAATTATTTGGAATTACATTTTTATAATTTAAAAATTCACCATCTAAAATTCTAGTAACAATCTTACAATTATCCATTTCAAATAATGCTTGATTTTTAGAAACCCCTATCTTTATTGGCTCAAAAGAATCTGTAATAATTTTATTTAATTCTATTAAGGTTTTCCCCGGAATAACTGCATTAAAGTCATTACTTTGTTTTGTTAAAAATACTTTTCTTAAAGCTAATCTAAAACCATCAACAGCTACTAAACTTAACTTGTTATTCTCTATTTCAAATAAACATCCGGTAAAAATAGGTCTACTTTCTTCTGTACTTGCTGCAAAAATGGTTCTTCTTATCATATTTTTCAATACATTTTGGTCAATTTCAATAGAATTTTCCACTTCTATTTTTGGTAATTCTGGAAATTCTTCTGGATTCATTGTTGCTAATTTATATAAAGATCCTTCACATTCAATTTCTAATAAATTATTGGAATTTAAAGAAATTTTTATTTCTGTATCTGGTAATTTTCTGATAATTTCACTAAACATAATAGCATTTACAACTGTACTTCCTTGTTCTAGTACTTCACATTCTATTACATATTCAATTCCTATTTCTAAATCGTAGGTTGTTAATTTTATTTCATTGTCATTTGTTTGAATTAAGATTCCTTCTAGTATAGGCATTGTTGTTTTAGAAGCTACACCTTTTACTACGGAATTTAAAGCTTTAATAAGTTTGTCTTTATAACAAACAATCTTCATGGCGATTCCTCCTTATTAATATATATAATATTTTTAGTAGTAATAGTATTAGGTATTGTGGAAACTGTGGAAAACTATGTTGATAGTTACAATCCCTAGTAAAATTACTGTTTATAATTTAGTGGAAAACTCATAAAATAATCCACACCTTTTTGTTACAATTGTGTAAAAGTTACTTATAAACAGTTTATAAACAGATTTTAAACATTAAGATGTGGATAGTCTTTTAAGCTGTTCCGTAAGAATAGAAAGATTTGCTTTTTGAGAACAAAAATTCTATCAAACACAAATTTCAAAAAATGATTTTCAATGTGCAATTTTCTTATTGTTTTCCATTTATAATTATATTTTTCACACTATCCACAATTAGTTTTGTATTACTTTTTTCTTTTACTTCTTTTTCTATTTTTTTACAAGCGTGCATAACAGTTGAATGATCTCTTCCACCAAAATCAACACCAATTTGAGGAAAAGACATATTTGCGACTTCTCTACAAAGGTACATAGCAATTTGTCTTGGAAAAGCAATATCATTAGAACGCTTATTTCCAGATAAGTCGTCTTTATTAATACTAAAATATTTGGCAACAGTTTCTTTAATAAAATCACAAGAAATGACTTTTTCACTTTCGTATTTAAATTCATTTATAATGTTTTCTGCTAATTCAATTGTAATTGGGCTATGAATCAAAGAAGCTCTTGCAACAATTTTATTGAATACACCTTCTAATTCCCTAATATTTGAGTCAATTTTATTGGCAATATCAGATAAAATAAAATCATCAATTAAAATATTTTCATCTTGTGCCTTTTTTCTTAATATAGCTAAACGAGTTTCATAATCTGGACAAGAAATATCAGCAAGTAAACCCCACTCAAATCTAGACTTTAATCTATCTTCAAGAAATGGTATATCTCTTGGTGGTTTATCACTAGAGATAATAATTTGTCTTCCATCTTCATATAAAGAATTAAATGTGTGGAAAAATTCTTCTTGAACTCTTTCTTTCCCTGCAATAAATTGAATATCGTCTATTAATAGTACATCAATACTTCTATATTTATTTCTAAAAACTTCATTTTTGTTATCTTTTATAGCATTAATTAATTGATTTGTGAATTTTTCTGAAGTGACATATAGTACATTTTTCTTTATTCCATTTTCTAATATACGGTTTCCTATAGCGTGCATTAAGTGTGTTTTTCCTAATCCAACACCACCATATAAGAATAATGGATTATATGCTTTTCCGGGTTCATTTCCTACAGCAAGTGCGGCTGCGTGGGCAAAACGGTTATTATTTCCAACAACGAAAGTCTCAAAAGTATATTTTGGATTTAATGTTGATTTATTAGAATCGATTTCGGTAGAAGTTGTATTTGCTGTGTCCTTTATAACAACTTCTTCACTACTTTCTTCTTTGGAAATGTCAATAACAGAGAAAGTCCAATCTTTATTGGTTATATACCTTAAAGTGTTAAAGATTAAACTTCTATACTTATTTTCTATAAAATCTTTTTGAAATTCAGAGATAGTTGTAAAAACAATATTATCGCCATCAATACTTCTGATATCTAACGGCAAAATCCAAGTGTCATAAGATATTTTTGTAACTTCTGGTTTTAATAGTTCTTTTATTTTTGCAACTAATTCATCTTTATCGATTGCCATGTTATCATCCTTTCTAAAAAGTTATCCACAAAGTTATCCACAAATGTTGATAATATTGTAATATTTTTGTAAAAAAACAAATAATTAATGCGAACAAAAATTTAAGTATTTTCAACAAAAATTAAATATTTTTTATACTTTCATATAATAACAAAATAATATGAAATAAGTCAATACAATTGTGGAAAAAAATTTTTAATTGTGGAAAACGTTGTTTAAAACTGTGGAAAACCATAGCTTTTTTACAAAAATATTACAAAAAACTACAAAATTTTTAAGAAAAATCGTAAAAATATAAAAATCTAGAAAACTGCTTGACAAGTATAGCAAAATTAATGTATAATCGATATGCTTATTTAAATTTAGCAAATATTTTCCTTTTGAGGAATTTATATATAAAAAAAACAATAGGAGGTGCTAATATGAAGAGAACATTTCAACCAAAAAATAGACAAGAAAAGAAAGAACATGGATTTATGAAAAGAATGAAAACAAGATCAGGACAAAATATATTAAAAGCAAGAAGAGCAAAAGGTAGAAAAAAATTAAGTGCTTAAAAGGGATTTTAATATATGCAAAAATGATGAAAAGGCCGCCAAATAAAGCGAGCCTTTTAACATAATTTAAAGTATCTTTTTTCATTTTTTTTTAGAAGGAGCTTGAAAGAATGAAAAAAACGAAAATGTTAAAAAAAAATTATGAATTTGGAATGGTTTTGAAAAAAGGAACTTATTTTTCTGGAAAGATGATAGAAGCTTTTATAAAAAGAAATTCTCAAGATACAAATTTTTTAGGAATTGCTATTAGTTCTAAAATTTGTAAAGCGGTAAAAAGAAATTACATAAAAAGACTAATAAGAGAAAATTATAAAAATATAGAAAACCAGATAAACACAGGATATTCCATTGTATTTTTATGGAAAAGAAAGGTAGATATCAAACAAGCTTCTTATCCAAATGTGGAAGAAGATATGAAAAAAATTTTTGCTAAAGCAAAACTCTTTTTAGAGGATTAAAATGAAAAAAGTATGTATATATTTAATTAATTTTTATCAAAAACATATTTCTTATTGGTTGGAAACGAAAAATATAAGATGTAAGTTTTATCCAACATGTTCAGAATATGCAAAACAAGCACTAGAAAAATACGGAGTCATAAAAGGAGGATTATTAGCAGTAAAAAGAATTTTAAAATGTAATCCTTTTTCAAAAGGTGGATATGATCCGTTAAAGTAAAGCTAGGAGGACAAGTAATGTTTCAATTTTTTGCAAATATTTTCGGTTATTTATTAGAAATTTTGTATAGTTTTATAAATAACTATGGTCTGGCAATTATATTTTTTACAATTATTATAAAAATATTGTTTATTCCTTTTTCAGTAAAACAACAAAAAACAATGAAAAAGACAGCTAAAATACAGGAAAAAATGAAAATAATTCAATTTAAATATAAAAATAATCCAGAAAAAATGAATCAAGAAGTAATGGAACTTTATAAAACAGAAAAAATGAGTCCATTTAGTGGTTGTTTAACAGCGATTATTCAAATAGTTTTATTATTTTCCATATTCTATTTAGTAAGATCACCATTAACATTTATGCAAAAAATACCAACAGAAAATATAAATAATTATGTAAAACAATTACAAGAAAGTGGCAAATCCGTAAGTACTGCTTATCCAGAAATAGACATTATAAGGGAATATAATTTCTTAAAAGAAAAAAATCCAGATGATCAATATATTGATAAAGCAAATTTACAGATGAATTTTTTAGGTTTAGATTTAAGTAAAGTACCTCAACAAAACTTAACAGATTATACAGTATATATTATACCAGTACTATATATTTTATCGTCATTTGTATCTATCAAATTAACAACAGCAATGCAAAAGAAGAAAGAGGAAAAACCAATAGACGGAACAACAGGAAAAGAATTGGTACCTGAAAAAGAATCAAATGAAATGGAAGCTTTAATGCAAACAAACAAAATGATGTCATGGTTTATGCCATTAATGTCTGTATCTGTTGCAATTATTGCACCATTAGGATTAGCATTATACTGGTTAACAAATAATATCTTAATGATTATTGAAAGATTAATTTTGAATAAAGTAATAAAATCTGAGGAGGAATAGACAGATGGAAAAAACAATTATTTCAGAGGGAAGAACAACAAATGAAGCTATAGAAAAAGGACTAAAAGAATTAAGAGTTTCAAAAGATAAGGTAGAAATAAAAATATTAGAAAATGAAGAAAAAAGAAGCTTTTTCAGTATTTTAACACCTAGAGTAGTTAAAGTAGAAATGAAGTTAAAAGAAGATATAAATGAAAAAAAAGAAATGAAAACAAAAAAAATTATTGAATTAAGCGAAGAAGAGCAAAACAAAGCTGAAGAAAATGTGGAAGTATTTATGGAAGAAATACTTAAGGAATTACCAGAAGATACTACATATAACATTACAAAAAATGGACAAGGATTAAATGTAGAAATTTTAAATAAAAATTTAGGATTTTTAATAGGATATAGAGGAGAGACATTATATGCTTTCCAAAATATATTATCAGCAATAGCAGGAAAAGGAATTGATAAAAAAGTCAGAGTTATTCTAGACATAGAAGGATATAAAGAAAAAAGAGAAAAAACATTAGAAGAATTAGCTCAAAAAGTTGCAAAAACAGTAATAAAAACGAGAAAACCTATCAAATTAGAACCAATGCAAGCTTATGAAAGAAAAATTATTCACAGTGCTTTACAACAAAACAATAAAGTAGAGACAGAAAGTATAGGGGAAGAACCAAATAGAAGAATTGTAGTATCCCTAAGAAAAACAAAATAATAAATTTAAAATTTGAGGTCAAAGATCAGATTTTACAACACAATATGTTCGTAAAAATATCTTTGATCTCTTATTTTTTTTAGAAATCTTTTAAAAATTGACATAATATGATATAATAATTGCGAATAAGAAAAAGGAGTGAATTTTTATGAATACAATAGCATCTATATCTACGGCTCCACGGAATTGGAGGAATAGGAATTATCAGAATAAGCGGAAAAAATTGCTTTGAAATATTGGATAACATATTTATTCCGAAAAAGAAAGAGCCCATAGAAGAAATAAAAGGATACACTATAAAATATGGAAATATTGTAGAAGATGGAAAAGTTATAGATGAGGTACTCGTATCTTATTTCAAAGAACCAAAAAGTTATACAACAGAAAATATGTGTGAAATTAATTCACATGGGGGAAATATTGTTGTAAAAAAAATATTGGAACTATGCCTAAAAAATGGAGCAGACTTAGCGGAACCGGGCGAATTCACAAAAAGAGCTTTTTTGAATGGAAGAATTGATTTAGCTCAAGCTGAGTCTGTAATTGATGTCATAAATGCCAAAAGTGAAAAAGAAGTAAAAGCCGGTATAAAGCAATTAAAAGGTGGATTATCAAAAGAAATTTCAGATATAAAACAAGAAATTATGGATGTTATGGTGAATATTGAAGTAGCAATAGATTATCCGGAATATGATGTAGAGGAAGTTACAAATAATCAAATAGTAACTATGTTAGATTCTGTCGAAGAAAAACTGAGAAAATTGGAAAGTACTTTTGATAATGGAAAGCTCATAAAAGAAGGTATAAAAACAGCTATTATAGGAAAACCAAATGCAGGAAAATCCTCTCTTTTGAATCGAATTTTAAAAGAAGATAGGGCAATTGTAACAGAATATGAAGGAACAACAAGAGATACAATAGAGGAATTTGTAAGTATTAATGGAATTCCTTTGAAATTGATAGATACGGCTGGAATTCGAAAAGCAGAAGATGAAGTAGAAAAAATAGGAATTTATAAATCTAAAGAAATTGCGAAGGAAGCAGATTTAATTATTGCTATTTTTGATTCTTCAAAACCATTATCTAATGAAGATGAAGAGATTTTAGAGATTATAAAAGATAAAAAATCAATTATCATATTAAATAAAATCGATTTAAATCAAAAAATAAAGAAAGATGACGAAAGATTAAAAATAGTTTCAAATTGTATTATTGAAATATCTGCATTAAATAATATTGGAATAGATAATCTATACGAAGAGATAACAAAACTATTTGCATTGAACCAAATTAGTTTTGACAATGATATTGTTATTACAAATGTAAGACACAAAAATTTAATCCATAAAGCAATAGAAAGTATAAATAAAACAAAAAATACATTGAAGGAGAAAATGCCAATTGATATTGTAGCAGTATATATAAAAGATATTTTGGAAGATTTGGGTAACATTACAGGAGAATTTGTAACAGAAGATATTATAAATGAAATTTTTTCTAAGTTTTGTTTAGGAAAATAATAGGATTTATTTTATGCGAAAATCCAAAATAAAGCAAAAAAAAGAAAAACAAATGTAATTTCACACAAAAAAATGAAAAAGGCTTAAAATTGATTTTGAAAGCAAATAATATAAAATGGTAAAAAGGGAAAGTAAATTAACAAAAATCACTTTAATATATAATTGTAAAACTGTTTTACAATTATTACACGAATACGACAAAATAACCATGCTGTATACAAAGAAATCTTATATAGTTCAAAATAAAAGCCGATTTTTCTATACAATAAAGAGTAAAAATAAAACAAAAAAGTTTAAAAAATATACCTATAAATAAAAATAAACAAGGGGCGAACAAAAAACAGCCAAACGCATGAAAATAGAGCAACATAGAAAACTAAAACATAAAAAACACACATTATGTATACAATGTTTGCTGAACAAATGATTGATAAATGGCTTGTCATTCAAAATTGTATTTACTAAAAAGTTAAAAATATAATAAAAGGGAAACAAAACAAAACTTTCTGTTTCACACGGAATGAAAAAGGAGAGGAAGAACAAATGGAATATAATGCAGGAGAATATGATATAGCAGTAGTAGGAGCTGGGCATGCTGGTTGCGAAGCAGCTCTAGCAGCGGCAAGATTAGGAATGAAAACATTAATATTTTCTATTAGTCTAGAAGCAATTGCTAATATGCCATGTAATCCACATATAGGAGGGAGCTCTAAAGGACATCTAGTAAGAGAGATTGACGCATTAGGCGGAGAAATGGGAAAAAATATAGATAAAACTATGATACAAATTAAAATGCTAAATACATCTAAGGGACCAGCAGTTCATTCACTAAGAGCACAGGCTGATAGAAAAAAATATCAAGCAGAAATGAAACACACATTAGAAAAACAAGAAAATCTAGAAGTAAAACAAGGGGAGATAGTAGATATCATCATTGACAACGGAAAAGTAAAAGCCATCAAGACAGATGTCGGTGCAGTATATCAAGTGAAAGCAGTTATCTTAGCAACAGGAACCTATTTAAAAGGAAAAATATTTATTGGAGAATTTTCAAAAGAGAGTGGACCAGATGGGGTAGCAGCAGCAAATCAATTATCAGACACTTTAAAAAAATTGGGAATAGAATTGATTAGATTTAAAACAGGAACGCCGGCTAGAATCAACAAAAGAAGTATAGATTTTAGTAAGATGGAAATACAAAAAGGGGATCAAGGAATAGAAGCATTTTCATTTGAAAATGAGCCAAAAGATTTTAAACAGGTGGATTGTTATCTGACTTATACAAATGAAGAAACGCATAAGATTATAAGAGACAATTTACATAGATCTCCTTTATATGCTGGTATGATAGAAGGAACAGGACCTAGATATTGTCCATCAATAGAAGATAAGGTAGTTAGATTTAGTGACAAACCTAGACATCAGGCTTTTGTAGAACCAGTAGGATTGGATACAGAAGAGATGTACATACAAGGGATGAGTTCTTCTCTACCAGAAGATGTGCAAATTGCTCTTTATAGAACAATTCCCGGATTAGAACACGCAGAATTTACAAGGCCAGCTTATGCAATAGAATATGATTGCATAGATCCTTCAAACTTAAAGCTATCTTTGGAATATAAAGGTATAGAGGGATTATTTATGGCTGGACAAATTAATGGAACTTCTGGTTATGAAGAAGCAGCAGCACAAGGATTGATGGCAGGAATTAATGCAGTACAAAAAATAAAAGGAAAAGAACCTGTTATATTGGATAGATCACAAGCATATATTGGGGTATTAATTGATGATATTGCTACAAAAGGTACAAATGAGCCTTATAGAATGATGACTTCCAGAGCAGAATACAGACTTTTACTAAGACAGGATAATGCTGATTTACGATTAACAGAAATTGGACATAAAATAGGGTTAATTTCCGAAGAAAGATATCAGAAATTTCTAAAAAAGAAAGCTAACATAGAAAAAGAAATTGAAAGATTACAAAAAACGGTTGTTAAACCAACGGAAAAAATAAATCATTTTTTGATTGAACAAGGAACAACAGCTTTGTCAACTGGGACAAAGATGGCAGAATTGCTAAAAAGACCAGAAATTAATTATGAAAGTATGAAAGCAATTGATAAAGATAGACCAGAACTTTCAAGACAAGAAAAAGAAGAAGTAGAAATACAAGTAAAATACGAAGGATATATTAAACTGCAAGAAGCTCAAGTGGAAAAATTTAAAAAACTAGAAGAAAAAATCTTACCAGAAGATATGGATTATGAAACCATAAAAGGAATTAGCTTAGAAGGAAGACAAAAATTGAATAAATTTAAACCACATTCAATAGGACAGGCATCAAGAATATCAGGAGTTTCACCAGCAGATGTATCTGTTTTATTAATTACATTACAACAACTAAAAAATAAGGAGAAATAAATGAGTATAGAAGAATTTTCAAAATTAATGAAAAATTATGGAGAGACTTTAGAAATTGTGTTTACTGAAGAACAAATCGAAAAATTTTATCAATATATGCATTTGTTATTAGAATGGAATGAAAAAATAAATTTAACGGCTATTACAAAACCAGAAGAAATTATTTTAAAACATTTTATAGATTCATTGACAATTTTGAAGTACATAGAAAAAAATAAAAAGCTAATCGATATTGGAACAGGGGCAGGTTTTCCCGGAATACCGATTAAAATCATGAGAGAAGATATTGATGTTACATTACTAGATTCTTTAAACAAAAGAATTCATTTTCTAGACATAGTCATTAATACATTAAATTTGAAAAAAATAAAAACAATTCATTCTAGAATTGAAGATTGCGGAAAAAACAAACAATATAGAGAACAATTTGACATTGCCACATCTAGAGCGGTTGCAAATTTAGCAACTTTGTCAGAATATATGCTTCCAATGATAAAAATGAATGGAACTTGTATCAGCATGAAAGGTGTAAATTTGGAAGAAGAAATAGAAAAAGCGAAAAAAGCAATATATGTTTTAGGTGGAAAAATTATAAAAATTGACAAATTAGAACTTCCTGAAGGAGATAATCACAGAACAATTATTCTTATTGAAAAGATAAAAAATACGCCATCTAAATATCCTAGAAAGGCTGGAACACCTTCAAAAGAGCCGATTTGCTAGAAATAAAAAATCTGTATAAAAAAAGTCAAAAAAATTAATAATTTTTATTGACTTTTTTTTTATATTTATATATGATAGTAATAGAATATACAGAAACAATAAAGTAAATATTAACTAAAATGGAGGCGAAAAGAATTGGGAAAAATCATATCTGTTGCCAATCAAAAAGGAGGCGTAGGAAAAACAACTACGACAGTAAATCTAAGTACAATATTGGCTAAAAAGGGTAAAAAAGTATTATTAATAGATGCTGATCCTCAAGGAAATGCAACAAGTGGACTAGGGGTTGAAAAAGAAGTAGAATTTTCTACATATGATATATTAGTAAATGATGCAGAAATGCAAGAAGCAATGAAAAAAACGGTTATTAAAAATTTAATATTATGTCCTTCAAATATGAATTTAGCAGGAGCTGAAGTGGAATTAGTATCTATGATGTCAAGAGAGCAAAGGTTGAAAGAAAAATTGGAAGCAATAAAAGAAAAATTTGATTATATCTTTATAGATTGTCCACCATCATTAGGATTAATTACATTAAATGCTTTTACAGCATCTGATAGTGTTTTAATACCTGTACAATGTGAATATTTTGCATTAGAGGGATTAGGACAATTATTAAATACAATTAATTTAGTAAAAAAACATTTAAATAAAGATATTATGATAGAAGGTGCTCTTCTTACAATGTATGACATTAGAACAAACTTATCTAATCAAGTTGTAAAAGAAGTAAAAAAATATTTTAATAATAAGGTTTATAAAACAGTGATACCAAGAAATGTAAGAGTAAGTGAAGCACCAAGTTATGGAATGCCTATAACAGAATATGATCCGAGGTCAAAAGGAGCAAAGGCTTATGTAAAATTCGCAAAAGAATTTTTGAAAATCAATGAAGAAGAGAAAAAAGCAAAACATATGATGTAAAGGAGGAAACAAAATGGCAAAAATGTCAGGATTAGGAAAGGGATTAGATGCCTTGTTTGGACCAGCTCCAGAGGAAGAGCAAATACAAGAAAATGATATATTAAAAAATTTAAAAATAACAGAAGTAGAACCTAACAGAGATCAACCAAGAAAGAATTTTGATCAAGAGGCACTAGAAGAATTAGCAGAATCTATAAAAGAATATGGATTAATACAACCAATTGTTGTAACGAAAAAAGATGGATATTATGGGATTGTTGCTGGAGAAAGAAGATGGAGAGCATCTAAAATAGCAGGGCTAACAGAAATTCCAGCAATTATACGAGAAGATAATGAAAGAATTAATTCAGAAATTTCATTAATTGAAAATATGCAAAGAGAAGATTTAAATCCTTATGAAAAAGCATTAGGTGTTAGAACATTAATTGATAATTATGGATTATCACAAGAAGAAGTGGCAAAAAAGCTAGGAAAGGGTAGAAGTACAATTGCCAATATTGTTAGAATTTTAAACTTAGAACCTAGAGTTTTAGAAATGGCAAAAGAAGGAAAACTAACAGAAGGTCATTGCAAAGCATTACTTGCTATTACAGATCCAGAAAAACAATATAAGACAGCTATCCAAATGTTAGAAAGAGGAGCTACTGTAAGACAAGTGGAGAAAAAAGCTAGAGTTAAGGAAACAAAAGAAGAATTAGACAGAAATCATATATTGTACAAGAGTATAGAAGACAATTTCCAAAACTTTTTCGGATCTAAAGTCAGATTAGATGCTGGAAAAAGAAGAGGAAAGATTATTATCGAATATACTTCAAATGATGACTTAGAGAGAATATTAGGGTTAATAAAATAAGAAAAAGGTGATGAAATGGAAGGTATTATAGAATTTTTGAGAACAGATAATTTTTTAATAGTAATATCTGTATTGTTATGCATATTATGTATTGCATTTATTATTATCATAGCAACATTTTCATCTTTAAATAAACGATACAAAGAATTCATGAAAAAAATAGGTGATGGAAAAAACATAGAAGAAGATTTAGAAAATTATATGTATCGAGTAGAAAGAGTAGAAAAACAAAATGCTGAGATAAAAGGATTGATTCATTCAATAGATGCCAATATGGCAAATTGTATACAAAAAATTGGTATTGTTCGATATAATGCTTTTAAAGATACAGGAAGTGACTTAAGTTTTGCGCTTGCTATGTTAGATGAGAGGAATAATGGTATTGTCTTAAATGGCATTTATTCAAGAGAAATGTCTAATATATATGCAAAACCAGTAGAAAATGGAAAATCTACATATACCATTTCAGAAGAAGAACAAGAGGCTATTCAAAAAGCAATAGATAGTCAAAATATATATAAGATGAAAGAATAATACAAAAAATATAGAAAGATTAAGAAGGGGTGCATTTTGCTCCCCTTCTTTCTTAACTCAGAAGAATACCAAGTATAACACCTGATAACCCTAAGAAAATGAGGAAACCGATAAGGAAAGTAAAACAACCAAGGCCTACCTTCTTACCAGTCTGGAAGGCAGAATTTTTTAAGTCCTGCACATCCACTTGTTGTTGATCCTTATTATAAGACTCCTCCCTGATGAGGGCAGGAACCTGCTGCGGAGACCTGCTTACCCGGTTTTTTATTAATCGGTAAACGGCATAGCCGAAACCAATTACAAAAAGCAGAAACAGATCACTTACGAAGTCATATCCGTCTCCGAATATGCTTCCTAAGATAAGGATTACTACGATGATTGCGGCGATAATCGCCATTTTCATTTTTGACATAAAAATTCTCCTCTCTGCATATAAGAATACATTTATTATACCATAAAACGCGAAATTAAGCAATTTATTGACTTTTTAGGAAAAAAATTGTATAATAAATGTATATGTAAAAATGAAAATGAGAGGTGAATATAGATGGACGCTAGTGAAAGAAAAAAAGCATTGAACGAGATGGTAGATAAAGAACGTGAACTATATACAACTATAAAAACAGAAAATGATTATTTGAAAATTGTTTTAAAATTAGCAAAGGCACAACAAGAGCCTGAGAAACTAGAAAAAATACTATATAGTTTACAAATAGGAAACAAAAGAGATTATAATAAAGATTTAAGAGCGTTTATAAAAGCTGATGGAAATTTAAAAACACCACACAAAGAAGCTTTCTATGAATTGTTAAAAGAAAGTGATGAGACATATAAAAAAATACAAGAGGAAATTTGTACAAAATTAGGATATACAGATATAGAAATTGAAGAAGCAAGGCAAAGAAAAGAAGAAAGTGAAGAAATTGGAATTGAAGATCCAAGAGGATTGGAAACAGATGAAAGCTTAGATAGAGAAAAAATTATAGATAGTTTGTTGGGAAGAAAAGTCAACCAAGCAGATACAAAAAACTCTATGGATGATTTTAAAACAGTGCAAGCTAAATTAAGTTTAAAGTCAAGTTTAACAGGTATAAAAACATCATTACATATTATCGAAGAAAATTTAACACATATTGATATTTCTAAGGTAAGAAGAGGATCTCATGATGCAAAGGTTTTAGCACATTTAGTAAAAAGATCAAAAAATTCATCTGCTAAATGGATAGAGTATTTGATTAATGAAAAAGTAAATAAAAGATTTATGTTACATGAAAATACAATTCTTACATTATTTAATGAAACTATCGAGCCAGCAAAAAGAACATGGGAAATTGCATCTATGATGGAAAAAGAAATGATAGCAGCAGGTTTAACAACTGAAGAAGAACAAAAGGCAAGTGATGAAAATGTACCTGAGGATATCAAAAATGCAGATTTTAATGTAACACCATATTGGAGTGATAGTGTTGTAAGAACATCACAAATTGATAGAGAAGTAGCACAAGAAGATATTAGTGCAACATATTCAGGAAATCCAATATATAATGAAGATAAAGGAAAATATTTAAAATATAAATATTTTGATGATGTTTTTAGAAGTAAAAGAGATAGAGAAAAAGCAAGAAGAGGTCAAGGCATTGATTTTAAAGTTACAAAGAGAGAAATTGCTATAACAAGTGGATTAAGAAGAATGTTAGGTGTTTACTATAAAATACCAGAAGATATGAGAGATACAATAGAAAAGGCAACGAAATCATTTGGTTTAAGAGGAAATGGAACGGTAATGGCAATTATTGGTTGGGTAATGGGACGTGTATCTAAAGATCCAGAAATTATTTTTACAAGTGGAGATGGACCTTCACCAGACGACGGACCAATCCCAGAAGCATCAACGTCAAGACAAAGACATAGACAATTTACAGAAGAAATGGGTGGCCCAGAAGATAGAACGGATAGAGAATCAGAAGAATCAAGAGAAGAACCAGAAGATGTTAGAGAAGAAGGAGAAGAAATAGAGCCTTAATTAACTATATAGATATAAAATAGGAGGATATTAAAATGATAATTGGAAGAATGAGGGTAGAAGCAGGAAGTACACCAGTTTGGGAAGGTGGAGATAAAAATCCATATAGAAGAAATATGCTTTCTAGATTATTAAATCAAGGACTGGGAAGAAATTATATAGGAAATAGACCAGTTAATGTATCTGAAATGGTAGAAGAAGAATTTCGTGATGACATAAAGAAACAAATAGAAGACAAGATTATTTTAAAGTTTCAAAATGATACAAGATATTCAGAAAAAGCAAAACAAGGAATTCAAATGACTATTACAGCACAAGCTGGAATACAATCAGGGGTTATTTATAAAGAAGCATGTTATAGAGTAGGAAAAAATTCAAGATTACAACAAGAGATAGAACAGTTGAATGATAGTCAAATAGTAGATATTTATTTTGACGAAGTGTTAAATGAGGCAATGAATATTGTAGAATGGGAATTTGAATTTCAACCAAATCTTGACATAGAAGCTTTAACAAAAAGAGAAACAAAAATAAAACAACAACTAGAAAATGGGGAAATTACACAAGAAGAAGCTAAAAAAATACTAGAAAAACCAATTTCAACAAGAGAAGAAGAAACGGAAAAAGAGCAAAATTATGAAGAAAAAGCATATGAAAAAGAAAGAAAAGAACAAAGAAGAAAAAAACAAAGAAGCAGAACACAAAAAGACCAAGAAACAGCTAAACAAGATGTTAGTCAAGAACAAGATGATCATAAAAAACAAACGAATAGAGCAAAGCAATTTAGAAAAAAACAAGCCGATTTTGAAAAAGTTGAGCAACCAACTATGAAAAAATCTAAAACAACACCAACAAAACAAAAACAACACCAACAAAATAAAGATACAGATATTAGTTTATAGAAATATGATAATTTTGTTACAAAAAAAAATATATATTGACAAAATTAGAAATAATATGGTAATCTAAAAGAGAAGCAGTATAGAAAGGAGTGATGCAAAATGAAAAAAAGAAAAGTAAAAACACTCTTTTTTATAGGAATTATACTTAGCATCATATTGCTGGGAACTTCATGTTTAGCAAGCTCTGGACAAATTAATACTAGTGGAGTTACAATTGGTGAAGGACAAATAGAAGAGTTAAAACCAATGATGGAAAATATATTGGGATATGTTCAAGTTATTGGTAGTGCTATATCAGTTATTACTGTTGTTGTAATTGGTATAAAATACATATGGGCAAGTACAGAAGAAAAGGTTGAAATAAAGCAAACAGCTATATATTATGTGATTGGAGCTGTTCTACTATTTTCAGCAGTAAATATAGTAACAATTGCTTATAATGTTCTTTCGTAGGTGATAGGATTTCTTGTGATATTCACTAGAAATGGAAGTGAGATATATGAAAAAAATAATAAGTAGAATTTCTATTTTAATGGTAATGATATTAAATTTTATAAATACAACAGTTGTAAAAGCTTCTGTATGGACAGATGCCCAAAACTGGTTAAGTCAAGGGGCACAAGGAGGAGCACTTACACAGAATTTACAAAATGCTAATACAGAAATATCAAGCTTAGCGGGACGATTATTTGGTGTAGGATTAGGTATTGCATTTATTGTTATATCTGCATTAGGAATTAGCTACTTCTTTGCAGCTTCATCAGAAGCAAAATCGGAAATCAAACAAAAATCAATTGTTGTTTTGATAGGAACAGTTCTCTTATTAGGAGCACTTGTTATATGGAGAGTGATTGTTGGAGGATTAAGTTCTGGAACATAATTTAAAAACGTTTATAACCTTTGTATGGGAAAACTATACAATTTTATATAAATATTATAATTTATAAAAGGAGGGGAAATAGCATGAAAACAAAAAAAGTTGTTATGATAATTAGAATTTTATTAATTATGGTAGTTATTGCGTCATTAGCAAATAGTGTTTTAGCATATTCACCTAAGAGTTGGACAGCAAATGAAAATGTTACAACTGAAATGACAAATCTTGTTGGAAAAATTTTAGGATTTGTACAAATTGTAGGTTCAGCAATAGCTGTAATTATGATTGTTGTCTTAGGTATTAAATATATGGTAGGTAGCGTTGAGGAAAAAGCAGAATATAAGAAAACAATGATACCTTATGCTGTAGGTGCAATTTGTATATTTGGTGCTTCAAATATAGCAAAATTCGTTTACGATGCAGTAACAGGCAATGGTGGCGGTAACGGCGGTGGAGCTGTTGTCTAAAATACTATAAATAAAGATAACAAAAACAGTTCAAATATTTTCATATATGAACTGTTTTTTTGTTGCACAGAATAAACATTATGTAAATCTTATACTGAAAAATCTTTATGTTTTTTGAGATCTTAAATATATAACCGAAATAGAAAAAGCAGTGAAAAGTTTTTACAAAATGAGATTTAACCTTATTATGTGAAAAGTAAATGTTTTAATAAGTATTATATGAAAATATTGAAAAATACTGTAATACTTGCTAAATATATGTTACAATAATATTACAAAACAATGAAATTTGTATAACAAAACTAGTAAGTGTTTAAAAAAAATATCGAATATGGTATAATATACATGGATAATAATAGTTATATGGGAGGCTGACAAATGGGAACATATAGGGTGCCAAGAAACACAAAAGGAGAATCTAGAATATTAGTTATATTCTCCACAAAAGCATTAGTATATACAATTGTAGGAGTAGTCATTGGATATATGATTAGTTTAATTATGAGACTCTGTGGTATTGAAGGAGTATTAGGATACATTATTATGGGAGTTTTAGGATTAATAGGATTTTCTGTTGCAACCTTTAAAATACCTAATATAACTTCAGTTCCTGCATTTAATGCAATTGCAGGAGAAAGTATAGATGACATTATTATTAGATTTATAAAACATAAAGTAAATAAAAAGAAAATATATATTTCTGATATAAATTTAAATGCAAAAGAGGAGGAAAAAGTAGATGGAAAATAGTGCAAACCAATTAGCTAGTATTTTAAATATTGTTTTGGCTGTAATGATAGGTATACTTGTTATTTTAATTGTTGTATTAGCTGTTATAAAAATAAAAGAAATTGCTAAAAAGAAAAAAGAAGAACCAGAAAAAACGAAAAAAGGTCAAAATAAAAAAATAGATGAAGTATATCAAAAAGAATCCGTATATGATTTTATGGATTTTGATACAGTAGAAGACAATATGATTGTTAGAAAAAAAGGCACAAGATTTGTTATGGTCATTAAATGTACAGGTAGTAATTATGACTTAGCATCAGAAGATGAAAAATTAGCTATAGAATCAGGATTTATAAAATTCCTAAATTCATTAAAATTCCCAATACAAATTTATATACAAACGAGAAAGTTTAATATTGATAATAGTATCCGTGAATACAAAGAAAAATTAAATAAATTATCGTTACAGGCGGAAAAAGCAAGAACAGAATACGAAGTTGTAAGAAGAACGCCAAATATACCAGAAAGTAAAATAAAAGAAGCATATATGGAATTAAGAAGAACAAGTAATATTTATGAGTATGCGAAAGATGTAGTTGCCAATACAGAAAGAATTCGTACCAATAGAAATATTATGAAAAAAGAACATTACATAGCAATTTCTTATTCTCCTTTAGAAGAAGTAAATTCAGTAGAAATGCTTGATAAAGAAGAAATAAAAGATAAAGCTTTCTCAGAACTATATATAAGATGTCAATCTCTTATAAGAGTTTTAAATTCTTGTGATGTTAATGGAAAGATTTTAAATTCTACTGAATTAGCAGAATTGTTATATGTAGCATATAATAGAGAACAATATGAAGTATATGGAATTGATAAGGTATTAAATTCAAATTATAATCAATTGTATGTTACTTCAGAAGATATATTGGACAAGAAAATGAATCGTTTAAATGAAAAAGTAAGAATTGAAGCAACAAGACAAGCAAATGAATTAGTTAACAAAGTAAAAAGTGAAAAAGAAAAAGAATTAAAAGAAAGAGAAGACAACATAGATAAAATGATAAAACAAATGACACAAATGATATTAGAGCAGAACAAAAATAACATAGGAGAAGATATTTTACAGCGAGCAAAACAGGCATTAGAAAAAGAAACAGCAAAAGAAAAGGAGGGTAAAAATGAGGAGGAAAAAACAAAAGGAACAAGAAGCAAGAGAGAATCAAGAAAGAATGCTTGAGACTCAAGAAAAAAAGGAATGGTCACTATTTAAAAAGCAGACAATAAAAGAAATTATTGCTCCAACAGGAATTGATGCATCTGATTTAAATGGATTAGAAATTATTTCTGCAACCAATAAACTAGCCAGAACTTTCTATGTATCTAATTTACCAAGAATGGCTACATTCCCAAGTTTATTTAGAGACTTATATAATTTTGGTGATGTTAACGTTTCTTTATATATTAACCCAGTTGGAGAAGAAAGAAGTCAAAAGGAATTAAATAAAATTATTAATGAGTTGGAGACAGAAAGATTAGTTGCTCAAGATAGAGGTAGTATCAATAGAGAAAGTGATTTAAGTTATAAAAAGTCAGAAACAGAGCAATTAAGAGATGAAATAGCAGCAGGATTTAATAAATTATATGAAGCAACAATTATGGCTACTTTATTTGCATATAGTCAAACAGAATTAGATAATCTTGCAAAAATGTTATCTTCAGAAATGGCAAAGAACTTAATTAGTGTTAGAAGTGCATGGGGAATACAAGAAGAAGCATTTAAATCTAATTTACCATTTGCCGAAAATAGACTAGAAAATAAAGCTCATGTTTTCGATAAGAAATCAATGTGTACAGTATTTCCATTTATCAATGCAGATATAGGACACTCAACGGGAATTCCTTTAGGATATAATAAACAAACAGGAAATTTAATTTTATATGATAACTTTAGTTCTTCATTAGCAAACTATAATATGGTTATATTTGCAAAATCAGGAGCAGGAAAATCTGTTACGATGAAGGTTTTAACTTCTAGATCTGCTGTGTTAATGGGAATAGAAAGTTTAGCATTAGATGCAGAAGGAGAATATATATTAGTTGCAGAAGCACTAGGAGGTGTTAATGTAACAATAAGCCCAAATTCAAATACGGTTATTAATTTATTTGATGTAGAAGTAGAACAAGTAAAAGATGAAATAACAGGAAGAGAAAGAACAGTACTAAATATAGAAAACAAAGTAGAAGATGTTACACAATCTATTTTAACAATGGCAAGAGGAAGTACTAGAAGTACAGAAGTAAATGAATTGACAAAGCAAATTATAGCAGAGACTGTAGCAGAAGAATATAGAAGATTAAGAATAACAAATGATCCAATGAGTTTATATGAAAGAAGTGATTCTATTAAATCATCTAAAAAAGAAATGCCAACAATTGGATCATGGTATAAAACCTTACAAAGAAAAGCAGAAGCAAATACAAATCCGGACTATAACTATCAATATAGTTATTTATTAAAAGTTATGAAACAATACATAAGAGAATATAATGGACAAATGGCATATTTTGATGGACAATCTACATTTGAGTTATTGTCTAATATCCCATTTATAAACTTAGATATATCACAATTGGAAGAAAGATTTGCGAGACCTTTAGCACAACAAATACTTTTATCTTGGATTTGGGAAAAGTATGTAAAGAAAAACAGTGAAGACAAGAAGAAATCTAGAAAAAAGAGAGTGTTAGTAGATGAGGCATGGATGTTATTACCATATCCAGAAGCAGTAGATTTTTTAAATACAATGGCAAGACGTGCTAGAAAGAGAAATGTTTCGTTAGCAATTGTTTCTCAAAGATTTCAAGATTTTTATGAAAAACCAGAAGCACAAGCTGTTTTAACTTCTTCAGATACAAAACTATTTTTAGCCCAAGATAAATCAGAAGTAGAATTGCTAAAAGAAGTATTTAAACTTTCAGAAGGAGAAGTTGCATATCTAGTAAATTGTACAAAAGGAGAAGGATTATTTAAAGTAGGACAAGATAGTGCTATTTTACAAATTACACCAACGAAGAAAGAATTTGAATTTGTGGAAACAAATTTAAATAAAATTGTAGAAGCAGAGAGAAAGGGTAAATTGAGATGAAAAAACTTTTGAACAAGTTACTTATATCAATACTGATAATTATAGTAATATTTAATTTTATCATTATTCCACAAACACAGGCGATTTCAGTTGGAGGAATTTTACTAAAACCAATAACATCTGTATTAATGGTTCCATTAGATAATATTGCTTTTTTACTTACTTGTACAATAGGTATTTTTAGCAATGGATTAATTGATTGGGCATCGGATTGGGTAACAGATGCAGTAGATGTCATAGAAAATAGCTGGGCAAGTGATCAGAATCTTATTGACAATATAGGAAATACGCTAGAGTCTGCTGGACAGATAACAGGTTTAGGATTTTTAACAATAGAAGATTTCTTTTCAGGAGAGATTGAATTATCCAATATTAACATTTTTACATCAGAAAGTAATAATAATATTATTGTAAATGTAAAAAAATCAGCTGCAGAGTGGTATTATGCATTGAGAAATATTTCAGCTATAGGATTATTATGTGTTTTAATTTATACGGCAATAAGAATTTTATTGTCGACAGTGGCAGAAGAAAAAGCACATTATAAAGATATGTTAACAGATTGGATAAAAGCAGTATGTTTAGTTATATTTATCCATGTACTGATGATATTGATTTTAAACTTTACAGATTCAATTGTAGGAATATTAAGATCGTCTACAAATCGACTTTCATCAATAGCATGGGTAAGACATGAGCTGTTATCAGATTGGGATACTAGCCAAATTGTTTATTTAATTATGTATGGAATGTTAATATATTATACAATAGTTTTTGCTATATCTTATTCAAAAAGGTTCTTATATTCTGTACTTCTAATTGTAATTGCACCAGTTATTGGATTGGTATATGCATTTGGAAAAGAAGGAAAACAAATTTTCCAAAAATGGTTAAAAGAATTTGTATCTAATGCATTTCTGCAACCATATCATATGGTAATCTACACAGTATTATTTGGATTTGTAGCTTCCATTGCAGGTAATGGAAAAAATATGATGGTTGCAATATATTCCTTAATCGTATTACACTTTATAAAAGATGCTGAGAAATACTATAGAAGTCTATTCGGAATGGGCAGCGGTGTAGCTGGAATTGGTCAAGCGGATACAGGTGTTCAAACAATCGAGAAAGTAAAACAAAAAACTGTACAGGTAGTTCAAGCAGTAGGAAAAGTAGCTCTTTCAGCAGCTAGCTTAGCGATTCCTGCATCATCAATCGTATCACAAGCTGCGGCAGGACAAGCTGCTAAACATGCAGCAGGTGCTATGGATCAGGCACAAGATTTAGGAGACATTGCAAGCAGATTTAGAAGAGGCGGAGGAGAAGGCCCTGAAGGAGATGAAACAGATATACCACCAAGACCAGATAATCCATTTGGTGGAGGAGGTGGAGGTGCTGAATTAGAATTATTAGAACCACCAAATACACCTTCAAGAGATGAAGAAGTGGATACATTAGATGTAGAAAGAGAAAAAGTTAGTGATCAACAAACAAAAACGCTAGATACAGAAAAACAGAATACTCAAAACTTAGAAGGGGAATCTCCTAGAAGTAGTGCACAACAAATAATTGATGGAAGGGACTTGGATGCAGAGGAAGAAGCATATAGAAGATCACCATTTGATGGGGCTGTATTTGATCCTAAAGAGAAAGAGGATGATAATGACCAACTAGATGTTAAAGCTAAAAGATTGGAAGTTGATACTATAACAGCTCAAGGCGTAAAAACTGCACAAGAAGATATTGATGAAGTACAAACAAAAGATTTTAATGCAGATAGAGCAAAAGTGGATAATATTGATGGAGATGAATTAGAAACAGATGATTTAGAAATAGATGAAACGAAAACTCAAAAAATAGAAGGAAATAGAGTTAGAACAGATCAAGTACATCAAAGAACGACAATTGAAGACATTCAACGAGCAAAAGAAGCTAGACATACAAGAGTTACAGGACAAGCTTTTGATGCTATGACAGGAGGAACTGCAGGTAGAATGACAGCAAGTTTCTTAAATAAAAGAGATGAGATCTATCAAAAGGTAATAGAGGCAGGAGGAGATCCACATGATCCAGAAACACAAAGGCAAATTGATATAGAAACGATGAATAGCATTGTAAATGGAGATCTACGTACAGCAGACATGGCAGATGAAGGAGATATGAGATATGTACCATTAGAAGCAGGAGATAGAGATGACATAGGAAGTAGTATTCATGGTGAAGGAGATACATATGCTAATCTAGGTGTTAATAGTAGTACAACTAATAATTCTAAAGCAGAAACAGCAGTAGAAGTAGGAGGAACATCAGCTAATAGTACAGTAAATGTGGCTGGAATCTCACAATCAGCTATGGAAAAAATGATAAAAGATATGATACCAGGAGGTAAAATGTCTAATGCAGAAATAACAAAAATTGCTCAACAAGTATCACAAAATGTAGGAGGACAAGTAGATAGTAAACAAATAGAAAGTATGATTAAATCAGTTGCAGGTGGAAATAACACAACTGTTAATGTACAAAATATTGAGGGAACTACTACTGGGAAGAAGAGAGTAGATGTACATGTTGATCCATCAGAAATTGAAGGAAAAGTAAAAGGAAAAGGAAAAGGTTCAAAACCTATAAGTGAAGTAGGAGAAAGTGAAATAGAAGAAAAAGGTGGATCAGGAAAGAGGATTGCTAAAGACAGATTACCAGATATAGGTCTTCCAGAAGGAGAAATTAAAGAATAAAAAGGTGAAGTATGTTTAAAAATTTTGTAAATAAAAATTCTTATGGAATATATAAAAAAATAAAGTCAAAAATTAATATTATACTATTTTTTGTTCTTGCAATATTATTTATGTGGATTCTTATATCAGCTATATTAGGTGATGGAAAGGAAGAAGAAAACACAACAGTAGGTAATCAATCATCATATAAACCAGCAGAAGCGGTAATAGATGGTGAGGATGTTGATGAAACAGTTTATGAAAAAGAAGAAAGCATAATAAATACTTTTGTTGATTATTGTAACCAAGGAAAAATAACAGAGGCATATAATATGCTTTCTTCTGATTGTAAAGAGGCTTTATATCCAGACCAACAGTCATTTGAAAACAATTATTATAAAAATATATTTACAGAAAAAAGAACATGTAATTTACAAGCATGGATAAATGATGATAATTATACAACATATAGAGTAAGATATATAGGTGATATTATGTCTACAGGTGACTATGAGAATAGTAATAAATATCAAGATTATATCACAGTTGTAAAAACAGGAGATAGTACGGAATATTTAAGCATTGGTGGTTATATATCAAAAGAAACTTTTGATGATGTACAAATAGAAACAGAAGAAATATCTATAAAAGTAGAATATGTTGAAAAATATATTAATTATGTAGATTATACATTTTCAGTAGAAAATAAATCTGATAAGACAATTTTATTAGATTCAACAAAAAATATTTCAAAAACAGCATACATAATAACAAATGATGATAAAACAAGAACATGTGATTCAACAAGTGTAAATATGCTTAATTTAAAGGTAGATCCTAATAATATAGAAAACATTACACTACGATATAATAAAGTGGCTGGTTCAAATGATGAAGATAAAGAAATTCATTTTACAAATATAGTAAAAGATTATGATTTATATATGCAAAATAGAAATGATTATAATGATTTTTTAGAGTTAATGATAAAATTATAAAAGATATAAGAAGAGGATGAAATGAGTAAAAAAGAAAAAAGATCAAATGGAATAATATCACGAATAATGACTACAGCAGCAATGCCAATATTAATTGTGCTAATGATTATTGTTTTATTAGCATCTTTTGTGTATGCCATATTTCATGGAGCAATAGAAATCATAAAAACAGTATTAAGTCAGATATTAGATTTCTTATCAGATCCAATAGGCTGGCTAAGAAATCTCTCAAGACATTTGCATAATTCATGGATTATAGCGTTCCGGTGGAAATGATGCTACGCTCGAACCGCCGCAAAATGAAAAATGTATATTCTATTTCGATGATGATATTATAGATAGATTAGCAGATGCTTTAGAAGGAGAAGGTACTTTACAGCAAGGTAGTAGAGATGAAAGTACTGGAGAAGATAATACTGTTTTAAAGGGAACATTAGATTTAGACGCAATGGGAATTACAAAAGATGATTTAAGAAGAATGTTATTAGCATGTTATGTTACACAATCAACAACTGGTACAGAGCTAGGAATAGAAGTATCTCCTGAAGAATTGGAAGATTTGACTGATGAACAAAGAGAGCAACTAGCAAACGAAGGAATAACAGAACCTGATGCAACAGGGTACTATTATGTAAAACAGCACAACGGTGATACAGGAGAGGATTTATTTTTTCTAGCAACAAGGGGAAGTGTACAAATTCAAAATGAAAATGAAGAAGAATTAACTTGTGTAAATAATGAAACATTTGATTATTATGTCAATTGGTTTAACGGTGGTGAAGGACCATTTCATCCAAGTGGTGAACAAGCAAGAAATACAGCTATGACTATGTATACGGTAAGAGAAATTGGATCTATAGAGATGATAACAACAACAATGAATGGCGATTCTTATAGTTTCTCTTCAAAGACAATTAATTATGCTGAAAATAGCGAAATTTCGGAATGCCTAGTTCCGCTAGAATTAATGGTAGATTTCTTGCAAATTTCAGCATCACCTGACTTTTTAGGAGCCTTTGAAAGACTAGTTAGAGACCAAGACATTATTTTAAGAGTATATACATTAACAACAACAGAAGAAACAACAACACAAAGAAATTATACGATAAACATATTAGCAGATGTTAGAAAAACATTAGAATTTAAGGGAACCAAAACGACGGAAGAAGGAGAAACATTAGAACATTTTGTAACAGAGCAAAGAGACTTTACATATGATTTAGGCGATACTACTTGTGAGAAAGAAGAAACGTCAACAAGCCAATCAACAGATTTTGATATTAAGCTAATCTCAGCAAATACATGGTATTTTAAGGCTGAAAGAAATGTTACAAAAAATACAGTAACATCATATGAGTATTATAATGGAGATGGAACAGCTACTACGTTTACTCCAGAATCGACAGAAAATCCAATGGATAGTGTACCAGAATATGAAATTGATGGAATTGATATATCAGGTGTTACAACTATGAATGATTTACAAAGTGGAATTGAATCGGCAACAGGAGTAAGTAACATAGATTTAACACCACAAAGACAAGAACTATTTGAAAAAATGCAAGATGATGATGTTCAAAGTATTATTGAGTATTATACAGATAATGATGGATATCCAGCAGATTCTGGACTTGGTTATAGTGATTATCAGTTAGAAAACTACGGGGCTGAAATAACAAATTTAACGGCAAGATCAGAAAGTGCAACAGAAAAGAAAATGAAAAAAACAACACAAGAAATATTATCAGTTGGAACTGTAGATTATCAAGATAACACAGATGCATTTTTAGGATTGTGGAAGAATTCTTCAGGTCAATATGAAGAAGGTGCTACATTTGATCCTGATGGAGAAAAAGTGCCATATGCAGACCTATATGAGAAGGATATAGAAACGGCCTATGTAGGAGATCTATTTGAAAACGGTGATGAAATATTATTTGATATATTGGAATATTCAGAACATACACAATCTTATACAATGGTTATGAAATACATTTTATATCGTTATACAGGTAAAGACTACGGAATAACAAGCTTCGATGACTTAATGCATTCAATAGGAATTGGAACAAGAAATACATCTGGATTTCCGGGAGGTAATACACAAGAAAAAGTATGGTGGGCTTTAATAAATGCAGGATATAGCAAAATAGCAGCAGCAGCTGTACTAGGTAATATACAATGGGAATCAGGCTTTGATCCAACAACAATAGAAGCTGGAAATGGTATAGGTTTAGGTCTATGTCAATGGTCTTTTGGAAGAAGAACACAGTTAGAAGCATATATAGCAAGTAAAGGAACAGATACATCTGATGTAAATACACAAATAGAGTTCTTATTAGGAGAATTAACACCCGGAGGCGGAGCAGATGGTTATGCATCATATCAGTTATCAGGAGTTTCTTCATCAGCATATGATGGAAACAATTATAGTGCATCTGATTGGGAGAATGCAACAGATATAGCTAGAGCAACAACTGCATTTATGGCGTTATTTGAAAGACCTAGCTATGATCCGTCAACGAACCATTTAGCAAATAGAATACGATCAGCAGAAGACTATTATAATCAATATAAAGATATGGAAATGCCAACAATAGATAGTAGAATTGGTCCTATTGAGCTTTCAGGAAATAATGCTGTAATAATGGGGGCTATGCTAACAGAAGCATTAAGAATAGCTGATGATGATAGATATTACTATAGTCAGGCAGAAAGATGGGGAGAATGGAGTTATGACTGTTCAAGTTTTGCATATAGATTATATGAAGAGTTTTTTGGAATAAGAATAGGAACATGGACTGGAGATGATTATACTTCTATGGCAGTTGCTGTAATAACAGATATGAGTGAAAGTAATTTGAAACCGGGAGATGTGTTATGGATACATTCATCATCTCGTCAACATGTTGGTATATATTTAGGAAATGGGCAATATGTACATGCTTCTGGTACAAGGACTGGAATAAAGGTAAGCACATATACACCGGGGTACTTTACTAAAGCATTTAGATATGTGGAGTAAATAATAACGACACAAAAGGAGCTAAAAATATGAATGTTAAGAAAATTATAGTAATTGGTATTATTATTTTTATTATATTGATTGTAGGAATTTCAATATTGATAAAGTACTTAGATCATAAATCAGAAAAGATAGCAGAAGAAACGGGAGATCCCGGAATAGTGATAGACTATGACAGCCAGACAACACAAAAGGTAACAGATTTTGTAAACTTTTATACAGTTGTTGATTGTGTTGATGCCTATATTGATAGGCTAAATATTCGCAATAGTAGTTATTATGGAATGGATGAAAACAATAATTACTCATTGAGAGTATCAGATGAAGACATCAATAAAAATATATATGATTTATTAAGTAAAGAATATACAGAAAATAATGGAATAACAGTTGAGAATTTAAGAGAACACATAGAGGTAATGGAACAAGATACAGTTTTTGTTCCATTACAAATGAGAGAATTAGTTAATAGTGTTAAAGACAGATATCTAGTACAAGGATTTTTAACAGATATAAATTCTAATTTTATAAAAGAAATATATGTTTATGTCAATTGGGATGTTTCTAATAATACATTTTCTATAGAGCCTATACCAGATGGAACTATAAAAAACATTGATGAAATACAAATTGTAAATAACAATGAAGCCATAGAAAAAAATGCATTAAATACGGTTACTGAGGCAAAAGTTAATTATGAATACTTATGTAAAAAGCATTTAGAGAATTATAAGAAAATTTTGCTATGTCTTCCAGAACTTGCTTATGAATATCTAGATGATGAATATAAACAAGAAAGATTTGGAAGCTATGAAAAATTTCAAGAATATCTAACAGACAACCATAATGCAATATTTGGTTTAAGTATGGCAAGATATAATGTAAATACATATGAAGATTATAGACAGTATGTATGTGTTGATAATAGAGGTAACTACTATTTATTTAATGAAACAGATATTATGGATTATAAAGTTCAATTAGATACATATACAATAAAAAGTGAAGAATATTTAAAAGCATATAATGATTTAACACAATCTCAAAAAACAAGTTTTAATTTATCAACATTTATACAAATGATTAATACGAAAGATTATACACATGCATATAAAACGTTATCAGAAGGTTTTAGAAATAATTATTTTCCAGATGAAGAATCATTTAAGAATTATATAAAAGACAATTTCTATGATTATAACGTTCTTGAAATTACATCTTCAAAAAATGAAGGAAATATATTTATTTTTAATTGTTTAATAAAAAACGGTAAAAATGATGCAGAAAATAAAACAATGAATTTTAACGTTCTATTAGGAGAAGGAACAGACTTTACTTTATCATTTAATGTATAGTATAATTGAGATTACTATGAAAAAGGAATGAACAAAATGGAAAAGAAAAATTATTATGATTGGTTGGAAATTAGTAAAAACGCATCGCCTGAAGTAATTGATAAAGCATATAAAGCATTAGTAAAAAAGTATCATCCAGACTTACAAGAAGGAGAAAATAAATTAAAAGCAGAGGAAATTATAAAACATATTAATGAAGCATATGCAATACTATCAGATGAAACAAAAAGAAAGCAATATGATGAAACAATAAAGGAAGAAACAATTTCTAGAGAAGACTATGATAGACTACAAGAAGAACTAAATACAATGAAAAGACAATCTGCAACAACCAATCACCAAGTAAATTATCAAAATTATAATGTAAATAATAATGCAAATGATAATATAAGTAATGAAAATGTGCAATCTATAGAAAGAGAAAGACAAGATCTAGAATATCAACAACAATTAGAAAATGCTAGAAGAAAAGCATATCATGATGCATATATTCAAGAACTAAAAAGTAGAGGATATAGGATAAGATATAAAAAAACGTTTAAAGACTATTTGAGAATATTTATTGTTATATTTGTTATTATTATATGTTGTATTATTATTTGGATGATTCCATTTACGAGAGAAAAACTGATTGAATTTTATCAAAGTAATGAAGTCATAAAATGGATAGTAGATATGATTATAAATATATTTAAATCTCTTTTCAATATACAGTAAAATAAAAAATAGATATAAAAAAATGTACTTCTTATGAAGTACATTTTTTGGCGGAGAAAGAGGGGTTCGAACCCTCGCGCCGATTACTCGACCTAACAGTTTAGCAAACTGTCCCCTTCACCACTTGGGTATTTCTCCATTTTATATTTAAAGAGTTAGACGGATAATATCTAACTCTTTATTTAGTTGGCGGAGAGGGTGGGATTCGAACCCACGGTACGCTATTAACGCACGCCAATTTTCAAGACTGGTGCCATAAACCAACTCGACCACCTCTCCATATCTTTGAACAATTGCCAAGGACAATATTAATATTAGCATTTTTTAATGAATTTGTCAATACAAACTGAAAATTTTTAGGGTGAAAAATTTGGAAAAACTATAAAATCACAATTTTGAAAAAAATTCATAATGTAGAATGGGTGAGAAAATGAAAATAGGATTAAGTTTATCTGGTGGAGGCGTAAAAGGTGCTGCGCATATTGGCGTTATAAAAGCATTGGAAGAGGAGAATATAAAAATAGATAGTATATCAGGGACTTCATCGGGAAGTATTGTAGCAACCTTATATGCAATGGGATATCGCTCTAATGAAATATATGATATATTTAAAAAATATTGTAAGAAAATAAGATATGTAGATTTTTGGAATATTATAAAATTAATTTATGGACTAATTTTTAAAAGAAAAATCATTATAGATGGACTAAATAGCGGAAAAGAAATTGAAAAATTAATCAATGATATTGCAAAAAATAAAAATATTCAAGATATTTCAGATATTCATTTCCCTTTAGTTATTCCATCAGTAAATATATATGATGGAAAAGTTACGTGTTTTACTTCATATAAAAATGAAAAAAGATATTTGTCAAATACTATTTTTGTAAATCATATGAATATTGGAAAAGCAGTGAGAGCAAGTTGTAGTTATCCTGTAGTCTTTTCACCTTGTGAATTTAACAATACAAATTTAATAGATGGAGGAATTAGAGAAAATACACCATGGAGAGAATTAAAAGAAATTGGTACAGATAAAGTTATTAGTGTGGTATTTAGAGAAAAATTTGACAAAAACTGTTGTATGAATATTATTGATGTGGCTACAAGGTCAATTGGTTTATTAACCAATGAATTATCAAATTATGAGTGGAATGGAACTGATTATTTATTAGAAATCTATACAGAAAAGATAGGATTATTAGATATGGATAAAATAGAGGAGTTATATGAAATTGGATATGAAACTGCAAAGAAACAGATACATAATATAAAGCAATTAATTGAAAATAAAAAATAATATATTGAAAGAACAAATTTTATTTATATTTATATGTAAATATATTGCACAAAGTAAATATTTATTGTAGAATAAAACCACCTTCATAAAGGAGGTGATTTTATAATGAAGGATTTCATAAAAATACTAAAACTCCTAATACTTCTAGAGATTATACAATACATAAAAAAGGAGAAAAAATAGAGGAAGCTGCAACTTCCTCTATTTTTTATTGATTTTATATGAAAGACCTCATAAAAATTTCTTCCTATTCATAGTATACAACAATTTTGAAAATATGTCAAATTTATATATTAGGAAAGTCATACTGACTTCCTAATATATAAAAATACATTGCACACACACAATTTTACTTGCGTAAAATTGGCGCCGAACAATAACTCGGGCTTTAAGATGTTATAAACACTAAAATATTCAAAAGGGCCCGCTATTGTTCTTATTAATTTTTTTGAGCTTCTTTGCTTTCTTTTGTTTCATTTGTTTGTCTTACTGTTTCTGTCTCATTTTCTTTCTCGATTGCTTTTTTTCTAGCTTGTTTTGTTTTTAAGTTATCTTTAGCAACAGTCATCAATAATTTAATTCTATTTGCTTGGTTTGTTTCACTAGCACCCGGATCATAATCTACTGGAGAGATATTAGCATCTGGATATTTTTCTCTAATAGTTTTAATAACGCCTTTTCCAACAACATGATTTGGTAAACAAGCAAATGGTTGCACACAAATAATATTTGGAATATCATGTTCAATATATTCAATCATTTCAGCTGTTAAGAACCAACCTTCACCAGTTTGATTTCCGATAGATAATACATCTTTTACTTTATCTTCTAAGTGCCAAATATCACAAGGTGGTAAATATCCTTTTTTAGAATTTGCTAAAGCAATCTTCATATCTTTTTCTAGGATATCAATTAATTTAATAGCTGCCTTCATAATTTTTGAAGAAGTTTTATTTGTATTTAATAAACTATTAAAGGTAATTTTATGTGTAGCCATAAATTTAACAAATCCCATAAAGTCAGGTAAAATAACTTCTGCACCTTCTTTTTCTAATAAATCAGCAACATGGTTATTTCCAAATGGATGATATTTGATAAGAACTTCTCCAACAATACCAACTCTAGGTTTTTCAATAGAGGTATCTAATTCTATTTTTTCAAAGTCGTTTACAATATCATAAATACTTTGTTTAAATTCTTTATTTGATGATTTTTGAAGTAATTTTTTACATTTTTTCATCCATTCATCAAATAATTTTTGCGTTTCACCTTTATTTTTTTCATAAGCTCTATTTTTTGTTAGCATTTTTTGTAATAAATCACCATATAAAATTGTTTTTAATAAACGTTCAATTAATGGTACAGTTATTTTAAATCCGGGCATTTTTTCCATACCCACGATATTAAATGAAATAACTGGTATATTTTCAAATCCTGCATCTTTAAGAGCCTTTCTTATAAATCCTATATAATTGGTTGCTCTACATCCTCCACCTGTTTGAGACATAATTAAAGCAGTTCTATTTAAATCATATTTACCAGATTGAAGAGCTTCAATCATTTGTCCAGTCACTAAGATAGATGGATAACAAGCATCATTATTTACATATTTTAATCCAGTTTCTACTGTTTTTTGTGTACATTCTCTTAGTAATTCCACTTTATATCCACTAGATTGTACGGCAGCTTCTAATAATTCAAAATGAATTGGTGCCATTTGTGGTACTAAAATGGTATAGTCTTTTTTCATATCTTTTGTAAAGATTTTTTTATGTTGTTCATAATCACCAGTAGCATGATTTTCTCTTTTTTCTTTTTCACGTTTATTCATACTAGCAAGTAATGAACGGATACGAATTCTAACAGCTCCTAGGTTATTTACTTCATCAATTTTAATTAATGTATACATTTTATCATAACTAGATAAGATTTCTTCTACTTGGTCTGTTGTAACGGCATCAACACCACATCCAAAAGAATTTAATTGAACTAATTCTAAACAGTCATGTTTTCCAACAAAATCTGCTGCTGCATAAAGTCTTGCATGGAATACCCATTGGTCAACAACACGAATTGGTCTTTTTACTTCTGTTTGATTTGAAATACTATCTTCTGTTAAAACACATAACCCTAAAGAAGTAATTAAGGTATCAATACCGTGATTGATTTCTGGATCAACATGATATGGTCGACCAGCTAAAACAATTCCTTTTAAATGATTATCTTCTATGTATTTTACCGTTTCAGCACCTTTTCTACGAATATCTTCTTTACATTTTTGATATTCTTGTTCTGCTTTATCAGCTGCTTCATTTAGTTCTTCTTTTGTAAAGTGATATTGTTTAAATTCATCTAATTCTAATAGTTTCTTTACTAAGTTTTTCTTATCAAAAGGTAAGAATGGATTTAAGAATTTTACGGTAGGGTCCTTTAATCCTTCTACGTTATTTTTCAATACCTCAGAATAAGAAATAACAATCGGACAGTTATAGTGGTTATCTGCTTTTTCATATTCTTTTCTAGAATATGGCATACAAGGATAAAAGATCGTTTTAATTCCTTGCTCTAATAAACTTTCAATATGCCCATGTGAAAGTTTTGCTGGATAACATACAGATTCTGAAGGCATAGATTCCATACCTTTTTCATAGGTCTTTCTGGTACTCTTTTCAGAGATAATAACTCTAAATCCTAAACTGGTAAGGAATGTAAACCAGAATGGATAATCCTCATACATATTTAAAACCCTAGGAATTCCAATCGTTCCTCTGGTTGCATATTGTTCTTCTAATGGTGTATAATCAAAAATTCTTTCATATTTATATTGTACTAAGTTTGGTAAATTTTTAGCTTTTGTAACAACGCCTGCACCTTTTTCACAACGGTTACCAGTTACATGAATTTGTCCATTGCTAAACTTATTAATGGTTAATTTACAATGGTTTTCACAGTTATTACAATGTGTATGTGTAATTTTTATTTTTAAATTATCTAATTCATCTTCTTTCAAAATAGTAGATGTATATTCCATATCTAAATTGGCTTCATATTGTTCTTTTGAAAGTAAAGCCATTCCGTAAGCTCCCATTAATCCAGAGATATTTGGTCTTACAACATTTTTACCAACAATTAGTTCAAAAGCTCTAAGGACAGCATCATTATAGAAGGTACCACCTTGAACAACAATATGTTTTCCTAATGTTTCAACATCTCTAACTTTCATAACTTTTTGAATGGCATTTTTGATAACAGAATATGATAATCCACTAGAAATATCTCCAACAGAATAGCCTTCTTTTTGTGCTTGTTTAATTTTTGAATTCATAAATACGGTACATCTTGAACCTAAATCAACAGGTCTTCTTGATTTTAGTGCTTCTTTAACAAATTCAGATATTTCTAAATTTAAACTTTTTGCAAATGTTTCTATAAAAGAACCACATCCAGAAGAACAAGCTTCATTTAACATGATATTATCAATAGAACCATTTTTTATTCTAATATATTTCATATCTTGCCCACCAATATCCACAATACTGGTTACATCTGGTTCAAATGTTTTAGCTGCTGTATAATGGGCAATCGTTTCAATTTCATTTAAATCAACATTTAAAGCTGTTTGGATTAATTTTTCTCCATAACCTGTAACACCACTATATCTCAAAACCGCTTTTTCAGGTAATACCTTATATAATTTTCTCAACATATCCATAACGCTTTGTAATGGATTTCCCTCATTACTACCATATAAAGAATATAATAGGTTACCATCTCTATCAATTAATACAAGTTTTGTGGTTGTAGAACCTGCATCAATTCCTAAGAAACAATCACCTTCATAATTTTCTAATGGTTTTGAAGGAACAGTTGCTTTATTATGTCTTTCTTTAAAAGCTTCATATTCAGCTTCATCTTTGAATAAAGGATCAAGTGGTTGTGTGGTTGTATCATGAGAGTTTTTAAAATTCTCTATTTTCTTTTCCAATTCATTAGGTGTAATGACTTCTGTATTAAATGAATCCAAAGCAGCACCTTTTGCAACTAATAAATGTGCATTTTCTGGTACAATAATTTGGTCATCTGTTAAATGTAATGTTTCTATAAAACGCTTTCTTAATTCTGGTAAATAGCTTAAAGGACCACCTAAAAAGGCAATATTTCCTCTAATAGGTCTACCACAAGCCAATCCACTAATCGTTTGGTTAACAACTGCTTGGAAAATAGAAGCTGCAATGTCTTCTTTTGCGGCACCTTCATTGATTAAAGGTTGTATATCAGTTTTCGCAAAAACACCACAACGAGAAGCGATTGGATAAATAGTTTGATATCCTTTTGCTAATTTGTTTAAACCTGCTGTATCTGTATGTAATAAAGAAGCCATTTGGTCTAAAAAGGCACCAGTACCACCAGCACAAGTACCATTCATTCTTTGTTCAATAGAATTATCAAAATAGATAATTTTAGCATCTTCACCACCTAATTCGATAACAACATCTGTTTTTGGAAAATATTTCTCAATGACTCTTTTACAAGAAACCACTTCTTGAATAAAATCAACTCCTAAAAATTTCGCAGCAGACATTGCCCCAGAACCAGTTAAAGCAATTGTGAAAGAAGAAGAAGGATATTTCATTAATAACTCTTCTAAAAAATCACAAACTGTTTTTTTGGCATCTGAAAAATGTCTACGATAATCTGAATATATAGTATTTTTATTAGAATCCATTACGATTATCTTGACTGTTGTAGATCCAACATCAAGTCCAACATGTAAAATTTCATTCATGACAAAAACTCCTTTTTTGTATATAATTTTTTCATTATTATCCACCCTAATTGTATACGGAAAAGCCACTTTTGTCAAATGGAAAATGTTGTAAAAGGGAGGGAGGTGATTTTGGGGACGGAGCAAAAAATCATCATTTATTCTATAAAATGCTTTATAAAAAATCTTTATAAAAATGATGATTTTTTGCTCCGTCCCCAAAATCACCTCCCTCCCTTTAGTAGCTTTTTGAGTTCTAAAAAGGACAAACAAATAATAAAATAGGTAATAAATAAAATTAATGAAAATAGAAAGAAAGGAATGAAAATAATATGAATAAAAAAATAGTTATTATTTTTACTGTTTTATTAATTATTATATTAGTAGGAGGATATTTTGTTATAAATTATTTTAAAAATCAAGAAGAGGAAACAATAATAGAAGAGTATGTACCACAAGAGGAAATTACAGAAGAACAAAATAGGCAAACAATTGTCAGTTTATATTTTTTAGAAAAAGAGACAAATGAATTGGCTCCTGAAGCTAGATTAGTAGATATTAAAGAAATTATGAATACACCTTATGATAAATTGGTAAATATGTTGATAGAAGGTCCTAAAAATGAAAAATATACCAAATTAATTCCTGAAAATACAAAATTGAATCAAACATATAAGGAGAAAGATATGGTATATTTAGATTTTTCAAAAGAATTTTTAAATTATAATAAAGAGGATGCAACTGCAAAACAAAATATCATTGATAGTTTAGTAAAAACTTTAATACAATTAACTGAAGTAAATTCCATTAAAATCTTAATTGATGGAGAAGAAAATGCAGAGTTTAATGAAGTATATAGTTTAGAAATAAATTAATAATAATAAATAAGATGAATAGTATGATTGTGCGAAACTATAAAAATTTTAAAGCAATAATAAACATTACCTTAAAATTTTATATAGTTTCACATATTTTATGAATCTTTTAAAATCTGTTAAAAAATATTCAACTTCGTGTAAAGATTTGATCGTATTATCTTTACAACATTTAAAATTAAATTTCTGTTTAGGGGGTGGGCATTTTCCACCTCTATTTTCTACTTTTTTTATTACCTTTTTATTCATATTACATTCACCTATTTATATAAAATCATTATTATAATATATTCTATATAAGAAAAGAAAGTGAATAGTTTAATGCATAAAAATATTAAGTAATATTAGAATAAAAATTTTAATTCACTTTTCTATAGAAAATCAACCTCAAATATAGTTGATTTCAGTATGTAAATATTGTATAATGTATGTTATAAAATGTAAAGGAGGAAAATTATGGAACAAGAATTTATACGGGGGTTACTGGCTTTAGGACTTATTATCACGATCAGTGTGGTAGAGTTCATAGAGAGTGGACTTGATAAAAGAAAATATAATATAAAACGGGTAGTAGTGTCCTGTGTAATCGTTGTTATCATAATGGGAATTTTTCCCATCCTATTTTAGTCAGCTTTGCTGATGTGTAGGAGGCTTATCTTTAAAGGTGAGCCTCCTTAAATAAATATTAAATTTTAAGTATATTGTTAAGAAGAGGATAAATATGAAAGAAAATATAGAACTAAAAGAAAATGAAAGAATTGATGATTTAGAATACGAAGGACTAAAAATAATTCAAAATAAAGATGGATTTTGTTTTGGAATTGATAGTATATTGCTTTCAGATTTTGCCAAAGGTATAAAAAAAGGGGCAAAGGTATTAGATTTAGGAACTGGAACAGGAATCATTGCCACTTTATTATGTGGAAAAACAGAGTTATCTGAAATTATAGGTATAGAAGTTCAAAAAGAAGTAGCGGAAATGGCAAAAAGAAGTATACAATTAAATCATTTAGAAAATAAATTTAGAATCATACAAGATAATATTGTAAATTTAAATAACCGTTTTGAAAAAAATACATTTGATGTTATTGTGACAAATCCACCATATAAAAAGAAGGAAACGGGAATACAAAATGAGGATACAAGAAAATTAATTTCTAGACATGAAATAGAAGCAAATTTAGAA
This sequence comes from uncultured Clostridia bacterium, assembly GCA_904419495.1. GTDB lineage: Bacteria > Bacillota > Clostridia > TANB77 > CAG-508 > CAG-269. The sequence goes on from CAJFRV010000001.1 coordinate 68,134, forward strand.
GATTTTTTAAAAATTTCTAAGGATATGTTAAAAGATAAAGGAGAATTTTACATTGTTTATCGACCAGAAAGATTAGTAGATTTATTATCAATAATGAGAAAATATAAGATAGAGCCTAAAAAAATTAGGTTTGTTTATTCAAATATACATGCAGTATCTAAGTTAGTATTAGTGCAAGGAATAAAAAATGCAAAGCCATTTTTGAAATTAGAAGAAAATTTGTATATTTATGATGAAAAAGGAAATTATACAGATGAAATTTTAAAAATTTATAATAAGAAAAAAATTCATATAAAATCAAGATAAAAAAGATTTTTCCATATAATAAAAAATAATGTGATAAATTAAAAAGAAGGGAATAAAAAATGAAAGAAATCAATCAAAAAGAAACAGGAACTTTATATATAGTTGCAACACCAATAGGAAATTTAGAAGATATTACATTAAGAGCAATAAAAATATTAAAAGAAGTAGACTTAATAGCGGCAGAAGATACGAGACATACCTTAAAATTATTAAACCATTTAGAAATAGCAAAACCATTAATTAGTTATCATAGGCATAATGAAGATATTAAAACAGATATATTAGTTAAAGAATTAAAACAAGGAAAACAGATAGCACTGGTTTCCGATGCAGGTACACCGGGAATCTGTGATCCGGGAGAGGAAGTTATAAAAAGGTGTATAGAAGAGGAAATTACAGTTATACCAATTCCCGGACCATGTGCATTTGTCAATGCATTAATATGTTCTGGTTTAGACACAAATGAGTTTAGTTTTATGGGTTTTTTACCATTAAATAAGAAAAATAGAAAAGAAAAATTAGAAGAAATTAGAAACACAACTAAAACTATTATTTTATATGAAGCACCACACAAATTGGAAACAACATTAAAAGATCTAAAAGAGGTTATAGATGACAGAAAAATTGTATTAGCAAGGGAACTTACAAAAATACATGAAGAGTATATTAGAACTGATATGGAAACTTTAATTGAGAAAGCAAAAGAGTTAAAAGGAGAAATGGTTTTGATAATAGAAGGTGCTAAAAAGGAGGAAGATGACACTTTAACACAATTATCTCTAGAAGAACATTATACATATTATGAAAAAAAAGGAATGAGCAAAAAAGAGATCATTAAGCAAATAGCAAAAGATAGAAATGTAAATAAAAATGAAATATATCAGAAATTTATTAAGAGCAGTTAATATGTTTAAGTGAATTTATAAACAAAAAACCAAATAGATAAGAGCTTAGCTCTTATTTATTTGGTTTTAATTTACTTATTTTTTTTGAACAATCCTCACAAATTAATTTATCATTATAATCGATTAAATTTTCCGTATTTCCACAAAAAATACAATTTGGTTCGTATTTTTTTAGTACAATTGATGAACCATCAACATATATTTCAATAGGATCTTTTTCAGCAATATTAAATTGATTTCTGATTTCGATAGGAATAACAACTCTTCCTAGTTCATCTACTTTTCGAATAATCCCTGTTGACTTCATAGTTTATCCCCCCTTAAAAAGTTAATTTACAATCCTATATACACTGATAATATATCACAAATAGAATGCTAGGTCAATTAAAAAGTAATAAAAAGTTCATATTAGAATAAAATTATTTAGGTGATAATATGTTAAATTTAGTTTGGCCAATTTTTATAATAATATCATTTTCTTATGCAATTTTTTCAGGAAATCTTCAAAATTTAAATACCAGTATATTTGATAGTGTAGAAAGTGCAGTAAATTTAAGTATAACTATGTTAGGGACAATATGTTTATGGAGTGGCATTATCAATATTGCTAATCATACCAAAATTATACAAATAATTAATAAATTGTTAAAACCAGTTATTAAATTTTTATTTCCAGAAATAAAATATAATCAAAAGGCACAAAATGAAATTTCAATGAATATGGTAGCAAATATTTTAGGATTAGGAAATGCGGCAACACCATTAGGACTAAAAGCAATGGAAACTTTACAAAAAGAAAATAAAAATAAAAATGAATTAAGTAATTCCATGATTATGCTGATTGTGTTAAATACAGCATCAATCCAATTAATTCCTACAACAATTATTGCCATAAGAAGTTCTTTGAACTCTAAAAATCCAACCGCTATTATATTTCCCGTGTGGATTGCTACAATTTGTGCAGCTATTACGGGAATTACAGTAACTAAATTATTGATTAAATATTCTAAAAAAAGGGAGAAAATATGATAGAGTTTGTGAATTTTATATCAAATTTAGCAATGCCAATGATTATATTACTAATTGTTATTTATGGACTAATAGAAAAAAAAGAGGTCTTTGACAAATTTATTGAAGGTGCGAAAGATGGAATAAAAATTGTAATAAATATTTTTCCTACGCTTGTAGGTCTTTTTTTAGCAGTAGGAACGTTAAGGAGTTCAGGAATCATTGACATTATAATTAAATTTATAGATCCATTGTTAAAATTAATAAATTTTCCAAGTGAAATTATGCCACTTGCTATATTAAGACCAATTTCAGGAAGTAGCTCAATTGCCATTGCAACAGATATTATGAAAAATTTTGGAGTAGATAGTCAAATTGGAATGATGGCAGCGGTTATTATGGGAGCAACAGAAACAACTTTATATACAATAGCAGTTTATTCTTCAAGTGTAAAAATTAAGAAAACAAGATTTGTTTTGATAGCAGCTTTAACGGCAGATATTGTTGGAATTCTAACAAGTATTGTGATATGTCGTTTTTTGTCGTAAAGTTTTTCTTGACAATATTTTACATATACTGTATAATAATGGAAAATGATTAGTAAGGATACTTAATCTATATGTTATTAAAAATTTTAATATTTATTTCAATATTTTTTATTATAAGAAAAATGATCGTTAAAATTTTACTTACAAAAATGTTAAATTCTAAACAAAATCCTAAAAAACAAAAATAAGTTCAATTTATATTTATTAATAAATATAATTAGGAAAAATATATTACAATGTTTTTAAATTTGTAGAGGAAATAACAACTCCCCCATAATAATTAGTATTTAAAAAGTTTTTTTGCCCCTATATTTATTTTAAATATTTTTTTCTATGTTATTTTCTCTACAATATAATATAAATTTATCTATGATATGTTTCACCATTAGATATTTTAAAACCTCTAAAAATTTGTTCTAATAAAAATACACGAATCAATTGATGAGGAAATGTCATCTTAGAAAAACAAATCTTTTGGTGAGCTTTTTTTAATATTTCAGAAGAAAGACCTAAAGAACCCCCAATTACAAAGGTAATATGACTAGTTTGTAAAGATAAATTTTCTAGGTTTTTTGAAAAATCTTCTGAAGAGAATTCTTTACCAGCTAAATCTAAACAAATGATATATGAATCTTTTTTTATATGATGTAATATAGCATTAGATTCTTTTTCTTTAATTTCATTAGCAAGGCTTTCATTTAATTTGTCTGGTATTTTTTCATCAGGTAATTCTAAAATGGTTAATTTACAATATTTACTTAATCTTTTAGAATATTCACTTATAGCGTCTTTTAAATAAGATTCTTTTACTTTACCAATACATACAATATGAATATTTAACATATTTCCTCCTTTATCTAGGGAATTTGATTAAGGACGTTTCTATTTGGGACATCTTTCATGTGTTATTCTAAAATATAATATGTAAGAAAATGTCCCAAATAGAAACGTCCCCAATTGGACATAATTGTATTTTAAATTGTAACTAATTTACTATGTGTATCTCTGCTTGCAACAGATAACATTAAAGAATTTTCATTATAATTACTAGCCATCAATTCTTCAATTACTGTTTTATATGCTAATTCCGGAAAATTACTTTCTTTGCTCAAATGCCCAAGCATAGCGTTTTTTAAGCCTGATTTTAATAAAAAAGAAATTGTTTTTCCTGCCATTTCATTTGACAAATGTCCAGATGGTCCAGCGATCCTAGATTTTAAAGAAAATGGATATGATGAACATTTTAATACCTCAGGATCATAATTAGATTCTAACATAACAAATAAACTTTCTTCTAAATTCTTTAAAATATCATTTGTCATATGACCAATATCTGTAGCAATACTAATTTTTTTATCATTATTAAAGATCGTGAATCCACAAGGATTTGCGGCATCATGCGGAATTGAAAATGGATTAATATCCAAATCACCTATTGAAAATTTTTCAGCTATCTTGAATTTTTTAATATTTTTGTCTGCAATTTTATCTCTTTGCTTTGGCATAGCGTCTAATGTTTCTTGATTGACAAATACAGGTAAATCAAATTTCTTTGAAAAAGTTCCTAACCCCTGAACATGGTCAGAATGTTCATGTGTGATTAAAATACCATCCAATGTACAAGGGTCAACTTGTATGTCATTTAATGCTTTTTCAATTTTTTTACTACTAACACCTGCATCAATTAATAATTTTGTGTTATCTGTTTCTACAAATAAACTATTTCCACTACTTCCACTATATAAACTACAAAAATTTAGCATGATCGTATCTATCTCTTTCCTTTGTTTTTTTCTTTTTAATTGCGTATAAAATAACTTTGGTATTTTTCTCTGTTTGCTATTTAATATAGAATGTTATTCATTTACTCTTTCAATTTTAGCACCTATTTTTCTAAACTTTTCTTCTATATTTTCATAACCTCTATCAATATGTTCTAGGTTATAAATTTCTGTTATACCCTCAGCAGCAGTACCGGCAATAACTAAAGCTGCTCCAGCTCTTAAATCAGAAGAATATACTGGTGCACCTGATAATTTTTTGACACCTTCAAAAAAGGCTGTTTTTCCGTGAGCCGTAATCTTAGCACCCATTTTATTTAATTCTTCAGTATATTGAAATCTAGAATCCCATATACTTTCATTAATTGTGCTTGTCCCATTAGCAAGTGATAAAACAACTCCCATTTGTGGTTGCAAGTCTGTAGGAAATCCCGGGTATGGTAAAGTTTTAATAATTGCTTTGTTTGGTCTTTTATTACACCAAACACGAATACTATCACCATTGTCTTCTACATTACCGCCAATTTCTAATATTTTAGCTGTAATAGATTCTAAGTGTTTTGTAATACAATTTTTTATTAGTAAATCTCCTTTTGTTGCAACGGCAGCAAGCATAAAAGTACCGGCTTCAATTTGGTCTGGAACAACAGAATAGGTAGCATTTCCATGTAACTTTTCAACACCATTAATTTTGATAACGTCTGTACCTGCTCCTCTAATATCAGCTCCCATCGTATTTAAAAAGTTTGCAACATCTACGATATGAGGTTCTTTAGCAGCATTATCTATAATAGTAGTTCCTTTAGCTAAAACAGCTGATAACATAACATTAATAGTAGCTCCTACAGATACAATGTCCATATAGATTGGACAACCTTTCAATTTTTTTGCTTTTGCATAAATTTTACCTTTTTCTACAGTAACATTTGCTCCTAATAGTTCAAAACCTTTAATATGTTGGTCAATAGGTCTAGCACCTAATTTACAACCACCGGGCATTCCAACTTCAATTTCACCTTTTCTACTAAGCATAGCACCTATAATATAGTAAGAAGCTCTAAATTTACTTGTCAAATCTAAAGGTGCTTTAGTAGTTGTTATATTTGATGTATCAATTGTAATACTATGTGCATCATTCCAAGTAATCTTAGCACCTAGTTTTTCCAATATGGTACAAGATATTTTTATATCACTAATATTTGGTAGATTTTCTATCGTACATACACCATCTATTAAAAGGGTAGCTGGTAATATAGCAACTGCTGCATTTTTAGCACCACTGATTGTTACTTCTCCTTTTAATGGTGTGGGTCCTTTTACAACTAATTTTTCCAATTTATATACCCCCAATAAATATTTATTTAAAAATTAAAATAAAATAGAGTGTATATTATAAAACACTCTATCCTCACCATAAAATATATCATAAACTAATCCAGATTGCAACTATTTTTTCGCAGTAATTAAACCTGTGTTGTTAAGGATTTCCAATATTTTGAATTTTAATTGGAACCCAAAGTTGCTATCATTATCAGAAACAATTGAAAATTCTTCGTCTGTTAAAGCATCTTCTAAATCTTCTTTAGATTCTTCAGGAACAATACCAGAAGAAACATCTGTAAAACATAATGGAGGGAACATGACACACCACCAATTTTGTCCTTTGGCCTCACCAATTTCTACTCTTAAAGCATCATAATATCCTGACGGAAGAGAAATGTCTCCGTAATGTTTTGTCGGAAATTCAAAATTTCCGATGCGAACATTAACAGAATAATTAAATCCTTCATCTTTAATCGTGCTTAAAGCAATTTGTTTAAAATCTTCAATATGTTGATTAGCAATTGAGATAGCTTCTTCTTTAGATATGCAATCTACACATAATGTATTCATATATTCTAATAATTTATCTCTTACAGTATATTTTAGATTTTGATCAACATCAGAATCGCTATTAGCAATGACATGTAATCGAAAAACAGAATCAGCAATATCAGTAGACACATTATTTGCATAAGATATGGCGCAAATAGTTGTATAGACAAAAAATAGAAAAGTTAAAATAATTACCATTTTTACCTTGGAATGATTCATTAATTTTAAAAATTTTTTCATAAGTTACCTCCAATAAACTTTTTTTCTAAAATCTTCTTTAAGATAAGTATTAACAAAATAAGAAAAAATATACATTGTCGAAAAAAAACGATGAGTTTCATTGAAATATGATTGACATATTTGTAATAAAATGGTAAAATTTACCAGTAAACAAAATAAAGAAATTTATAAATCCGTAGGTATTTATGAATTTGAAAGGAATGTTTGTATGAAAAATATAACAAAAGAAAAAAGTTGTGCATTTTATGCAAGTGATTATCATTTTGAGATGATAAGTTTACCATATATAAGCAAAAATATGGATAAAAATAACGAGGTTGTTATATTAACAGAAAATAATTTGGAAGAAACGGTAAACACATTAATATCCAAAATAAATTTAAAGAAAGAAAAACAAAATAAAATATTATCATTAGATTGGAGCAATAATGATTTAAAAAAATTTAAAGAGATTAGCAAAAAAAGTAAAGAAAACATGAATATGATTATTTTTATTAAAGGAAAACAAAATTATATTGAGAATATAAATAAAAATATAGAAAAATGGGTAATGAACAATGATCATATAAAAATAATAGATTGTTATGATTTTTTTGAAATGGAAGAAAAAATAGATGAGATTGCACAAAAATACGATAAAGTATTAGGGACATCTAGAATTTGAAAGATAATAAACAATGAAACAAGACGTAAAATGACAGGTAAAAAAATTACCTGTCAATATTTGACTAAAATAAAATTATGGTGTAATATATGGTTAATTAAAAATAGAAAGGAAGAAGATTATGGATGTACAATTAGAGGAAATACAAGATATCTTAAAAAAATATGGACAAGAACATTTATTAAATCATTATGATTCACTTGATGAAAAAAAGAAACAAAAATTATTAGAACAAATTGGTAACATTGATTTTGAATTAGTAAATAATTTATATAACAGTACGAAAGAGCAAAAAACAAATAGTCATGATAAAATTACACCAATTGATTATTTAGATAAATTTAAGTTAAATGATCAATACAAATATTATGAAGCTATAGGGAAAAAAGCAATTAAAGAAGGGAAACTTGCAGCAGTTACAATGGCTGGAGGACAAGGAACAAGATTAGGACATAGTGGACCTAAAGGAACTTATGATATAGGTTTAGATTCTCATAAATCTTTGTTTGAATTATTATCAGATAATTTAAAAGAAGAAGGAAAAAAATATGGGGTTATTATCCCTTGGTTTGTTATGACAAGTAGAGAAAATAACAAAGACACAGTTGAATTTTTTGAAAAACATAAATATTTTGGTTACCAAAAAAATAAGAATATCTTTTTCTTTGAACAGGGTGAACTTCCAATGATGGACACAGAAGGAAAAATATTAATAGGTGAAGATGGACTAGTAAAACTTGCGGCAGATGGGCATGGTGGAATATACGAATCACTAGTAAAAACAAACATGACAAAAAAAATGAGAGAATTAGGAATTGAATGGGTGTTTATTGGTGGAGTAGATAACTGCTTAGTAAAAATGGTAGATCCAGTTTTAATGGGAATCGCTATTGATAAAAAAGTAACAGTAGCTTGTAAATCTGTTGTAAAGGCAAATCCACATGAAAAAGTTGGAGTATTTTGTAGAAGAAATGGAAAACCAAATGTAATTGAATATTCAGAAATAACAGATGAAATGGCAGAAGCAACAGATGAAAATGGAGAATTATTGTATGGTGAATCACATATACTATGTAATTTATTTAGTATTGATGCAATCGAAAGAATGGGATCAGAACCATTACCATACCATGTTGCATTTAAAAAAGCCAAATATATTGATAAGGACGGAAACTTAGTAGAACCAGATTCACCAAATGCCTATAAATTTGAAGCATTTTTATTTGATGCTTTTGGTGAAGTAGATGATATGGCAGTTCTAAGAGTAAAAAGAGAAGAAGAATTTGCACCAGTTAAAAATAGTGATGAAAAAGGTGTGGATTGCCCTAAGACTGCAAGAGAATTATACAAAAAATTTTATCATTTAGATTAAATAAAATGATTAGGGTTGAATATTAGATAATAGTATTCAATCCTTTTTTATAAAAATATATAAAGGAGGCTTGATTATGAATTATTTAGAAGAATATAAAAAATGGTGTGAAAGTCCAGAATTTGATGAACAAACTAAAAAAGAATTATTAGAGATACAAAATGATGAGAAGGAAATAGAAGATAGATTTTATAAAGAATTAGAATTTGGAACAGCAGGACTTAGAGGTGTTATCGGAGCAGGAACAAATAGAATGAATAAATATACAGTAGGAAAGGCGACACAAGGATTAGCAAACTACATATTGGAGCAAGGTACAGAAAAAAAAGGTGTTGCAATTAGTTATGATTCAAGAAGAATGTCTAAAGAGTTTAGTATGCAAACAGCTTTGATTCTATGTGCAAATGGAATTAAAACTTATCTTTTTGAAAGCTTAAGACCAGTTCCAGAATTATCTTTTGCTGTAAGAGAATTGAAATGTACAGCAGGAATTATGATAACTGCTAGCCATAATCCTCCTAAATATAACGGATATAAGGTGTATTGGGATGATGGAGCACAAATTGTAGCACCAAGAGATAAAGACATTATTGCAAAAGTAAGAGCTGTTGAGACTTTTTCAGAAATAAAGGAAATGTCAGAAGAGAAAGCAAAAGATAAAGGATTATTAAACTTTATTGGAAAAGAAATGGATGATCAATATATTGAAAAATTAAAAAGTCTGATATTAAATCCAGAAATCGTAAAAGAACAAGGTAAAAAGTTAAAAGTAGTATATACGCCATTACATGGTACGGGAAATATGGTTACAGAAAGATTATTAAAAGAAATAGGAATAGAAAATTTATATGTTGTACCTGAACAAAAAGAGCCTGATGGAAATTTCCCAACTGTAGATTATCCAAATCCAGAAGATCCAAAAGCATTTACATTAGCATTAGAATTAGCAAAAAAAGTGGATGCAGATGTTGTGTTAGCAACTGATCCAGATGCAGACAGATTAGGGATTTTTGCAAAAGACACAAAAACGGGAGAATATAAAAATTATACAGGAAATATGTCAGCATTATTGATTGCAGAATATAGAATTTCTCAAATGAAAGAAAAAGGAATTTTACCTAAAAAAGGAATGATGATAACCACAATAGTATCTTCAAATTTAACAAAAGCAATTGGAGAATACTACGGATTAGAAGTTATTGAAGTTTTAACAGGATTTAAAAATATTGGTGCTGTTATGAGAAAAGCTGAAGAAAATAAAGATAAAGAATATGTATTTGGATTTGAAGAAAGTTATGGTTGCCTAATTGGAGATTATGCAAGAGATAAAGATGGAATTGCAGCTGTTATGGCACTTTGTGAAGCAGCATGTTATTATCAATCAAAAGGAATGACATTATGGGATCAAATGATGGCAATCTATGAAAAATATGGTTATTATAAAGAAACACAAGTATCAATTGTTAGAGAAGGGGCAGAAGGAGCAGAAGAAATCAAACAAATGATGACCAGTACACGCAATAAAGACATTGAAAAAATAGGAGACTATAAAGTTTTAACTTTTAAAGATATAGAAAAAGATTATGTAAAAAATATGATAACAGGTGAAGAAAGTAAAAGTGGTCTTCCAAAGTCAAATGTTTTGTATTATGAATTAGAAGATAACAATTGGTGTTGTATAAGACCATCAGGAACAGAGCCTAAGATAAAATTATATATGGGTGTCAAAGGTAAAACTGATGGAGAAGCAAGTAAAAAACTAGAAGATTTAAAACAAGCAATGTTAGATGTTGTAAAGATTTAGGAAGTGTCCAATTGGGGACGTTTCTGTTTGGACATTTTTAAATTATACAATAATAAAAATAATATAGAGTTAAAAATTTATTACATTCCTCGGCTAACATTACATCATAAAGAAAAATTAAATGTATCTAATAGGCACCTCTCAAAGCAGAGTTTGAGATTCTCCTATTATTTTTTCTAATATGATTTCATTTACATTCGTCATTTCATAAATTTTTAACTCTATATTATTTTTTATGCCAAATTATATTTTAAATGTCCAAACAGAAACGTCCCCAATTGGACATTATTTTAGTTTCCAGTCATCTAAATTTCTTTGTATAGCCCCAAATAAATTTGCTCTTATCATAGGAATATTTTTAGATAAACTATAAATCAAATTTTTCATATCTTCTCTTTTTGAAGTTCCATCCATTGGACAAACTTTAGGCATAACAGTAATAGCATTTTTTCTCACAAATCGCCTGATTTCTTTTTCAGGAGTATAGATAAGAGGTCTAATTAAGGTTATCTTTGATCTATCCATATAACTTTTAGGAGAAAAAGTTCCAATATTTCCCGTGTAAAGTAAATTTAAAAGAAAAGTTTCTAAAACGTCATCTTGATTATGTCCAAGAGCAATTTTATTACAACCTTCTCGAATAGCAATAGAATTAATGACACCTCTACGTAAATTGGCACATAAAGAACAAGGATTTTTTTCTTTTCGAATATCAAATACAATTTCTTTGGCATTGCTATTTTCAATGAACAATGGGACGTCTACCTCTTGACAAATATTTTTTAAAAATTCAATGTTAAAGAATTCAAATCCGGGATTTATGCTTACAGCAATAATATCAAATTTTTTAGGATAAAATATTTGCAGATTTTTAAAAGCTTTTAACATTGTGATGGAATCTTTTCCACCTGAAAGACAAATAGCAATTTTATCTCCTTCGTCTATCATATGATATTCTTCTATTGCTTTACGCATATGACTTAATATTTTTTGCATAATATACTCCTTGAATGATAATTTAATAAAAATTTTTTCTTATATTATTATAACAGATTTTGTCAAGAGTAAATAAAATTAATCAGTGCGTATTAAAAATTAAGACAATCAATAGAATACAAAATGAATAAAAGTGTCAATCATTTTTGAAAATGTCTCAAAATTTTTTGAACATTAGCACTAATTTTTAAAAGAATTAGTGCTAAAATTTTAAATTAAGAAACTTTTTCTAA
>CAJFRV010000002.1 GCA_904419495.1 uncultured Clostridia bacterium
TTAGAAAAAGTTTCTTAATTTAAAATTTTAGCACTAATTCTTTTAAAAATTAGTGCTAATGTTCAAAAAATTTTGAGACATTTTCAAAAATGATTGACATAAGAAATATAATAAAAAAATATAATTCATTTTTTGAATTTTTAGCTAATCTATTTCTATTAAGAAAATTATGAAAGATAAGCATATCAATGACTAAAGAAATTTATTTTTTTCTTAGAGTTAGAAATTCTAGGAATATTTTTTTATGAATATATTTTTTACCATAAACATGTCTATATCGTTTTTAAACTTCTTTCTGCTATTTTTTTATATCTTTCTTTCTTATCTTTTATCTTTTTTCCTTCTAGTTCTGGTAATATACCAAAATTAGCATTCATTGGTTGAAATTTCATATTTGGAGTTGAAATATATTTTGCCAAACTTCCAATAACTGTGTATTCAGAAAAACAGATTTTATGGCTTTCATGTGTTTCTCCTTGTTTTTTGAAATCTTGTACAGCATTTAAACCTGCAACCATTCCAGAAGAAATGGATTCTACATATCCTTCTACACCCGTAATTTGTCCTGCAAAATAGATATTCGAATTACTTTTTAAATTATATGTTTCATCTAATAATTCTGTAGAATTTATATACGTATTTCTATGCATTACACCATATTTTATAAATTCTGCATTTTCAAGTCCGGGTATCATTGAAAAAACTCTTTTTTGTTCTCCATATTTCAAATTTGTTTGAAATCCAACCATATTATACATAGTTGCTTGTTTATCATCTTGTCGTAATTGGACAACAGCATAAGGCCTCTTTCCAGTTCTTGGATCGTCAAATCCAACTGGTTTTAATGGTCCAAATCGCAATGTATCCATTCCTCTTTTTGCCATAATTTCAATAGGCATACACCCTTCAAAAATTTCTCTTTTTTCAAAATTATGCAAAGTAACTACTTCTGCTTGTATTAATGCCTGTACAAACTTTTCATATTCTTCTTGATTTAATGGAAGATTTATATAACTTTGTTCTTCTTTTTCTTGTTCTAATCTTTTTTTCCATTCAGCGATACTTTCTTCTTTCTTTTTTTCTTGGTTATATCTATCACCATAAAAAGCAATATCAAAATTGATACTATCCTTATTTATAATAGGTGCTGCTGCATCATAAAAATATAATTTATCTTGGCTCGTTAGTTTTTGGATATTTTTTGCTAAATTTTCTGATGTTAATGGACCTGTTGCAATAATTACGATTCCCTCTCTTGCTATTTTTTCAATATCTGTTACTTCTTCATGTATTACCTCTATATTTTCATTTTCTTCAATTATATTCGTTACATTCTTTGAAAATATATCCCTATCCACTGCCAAAGCTTGTCCAGCTGGTACACTTGTTTGATCTGCTATTTTAATTAACAAAGAATCTAATCGCCTTAATTCTTCTTTTAACAAACCGCAAGCATTTGTAAGTAGGTTTGATTTAAATGAATTACTACATACAATTTCTGCCAAGTTTTCATTACTATGTGCTGGCGAAAATTTAATAGGCTTCATTTCATATAGTTTTACTCTAATTCCACTCTTGGCAATTTGATAGGCTGCTTCTGTTCCTGCCAATCCACCACCAATAATTGTTATATAATCTCTCACATTCTTATCCTTTCTTGATGATTTTTTTCTCCGTCCCCAAAATCATCATTCTTCAAACAATCTCATAATATCTTCTTTAGACATTTTATTAATAAAAGATGTCTTGGTACTTAACATATTATCAATTAATTCTGCCTTTCTCTGTTGTAGTTCATATATTTTTTCTTCTATTGAATTTTTCGTTATTAGTTTATATACTTGTACATTGTTCTTTTGTCCAATTCGATATGCTCTATCTGTAGCTTGATTTTCTGTAGATAAATTCCACCATGGATCATAATGAATTACCATATCTGCTCCTGTTAAATTTAATCCTGTTCCTCCAGCTTTTAAAGATATTAAAAATACTTTAATGTCTGGATTTTCATTAAATTCATCTACCAAATCTATTCTTTCATCTACTTTTGTTGCTCCTGTTAATTTGAAATAAGATATCCCTAATTGTTGCAATTTTTCTTCAATAATTGGAAACATTGAAGTATATCCAGAAAATAATAAAATTTTATGATTTGCTTTTACAGCATCTTCTACAATTTCCATACATTGATTTAATTTGCTACTTTCATTTGTATAGTCTTTTATAAATAAACTTGGATGACAGCAAATTTGTCTTAACCTTGTTAAAACAGATAAAATTTTAATGTGGCTTTTCTCTATACCGTTTAAATTAATTTCTTCTGCTACTTCTTCTCTTGCTTGTGCCAAATAAGAAATATATAAATTTCTCTGTTCCTCTTCCATTTCATTGTTTAACACAGTTACTGTTTTTTCAGGAAGTTCTGTTAATACTTCTGTTTTTGTCCTTCTTAAGATAAATGGCTCTATTAACATCTTCAATTTATTCAAGGCTTGCTTATCATTTTCTTTAACAATTGGCATTTCATAAAGTTTTTTGAATTTTTTGTATGAAAATAAATAGCCGGGCATAATATAATCAAATATTGACCAAAGTTCTGCTAGTGAATTTTCTATTGGCGTACCTGTTAAAGCATATCTTGTTTCTGCATTTATTTTCTTAATGGCTTTTGCGTTCTGTGTATTACTGTTTTTCAAATATTGTGCTTCGTCTGCAATGATATATCGAAAATGATAATCTTTTTCCTTATATAATTCTATATCTCTTTTTAATAAATCATAAGAAGTTATGACTAAATCATATTTTTCGATCTCTGCAATTTTTCTTTTTCTTTCTGATAGTGTTCCATTAATAACTAACGTTTTTAACTCTCCTGCAAATTTATCTGCTTCATTTTGCCAATTTAAAGCTAATGAACTTGGAGAAATAACAATACTTGTCCTTTTTTCTTCTTTTTCACTTTGCACATAACTTAATATGACAGATAATATTTGGATGGTTTTTCCCAATCCCATATCATCAGCTAATATACCTCCAAATTTATATTTATCTAATGTTTTTAACCATTTAACTCCTGTTTTTTGATAATATCTTAATGTATTTTCCAAAATTAGTGGAATCTGAATATCATCATCTATTTTTTCTTTATCTAGTTCATTAACCAATTCTTTATATGATTCGTTTTTTATGATTTGCTTTCCTTTTGCTTCTTTTAACAAAGACTCTAAATATAGACTTCTATACATTGGTAAATGAACTTCTTCCTCCTCCAATGTCTTATAATCTATATCCATTCCTGTTATCAGTTTATCTAAAAAATTTATATCTTTATTATTTTCTAATTCTAAAAAGCTTCCATCTTTTAATCGATAATATTTTTTCTTTAGATTATATTTTTGCATAATTGCTTCTAATTCTTTTATGTCTATATCTAAATGCTTTAAATCAATAGAAAGCAAATTATTCTCTATCTTCACTCCTATGCTTCCCATTTTAGGTTGTCTAATCTGTTTTTTCTTAAAATTTTCTGTTACCAACACTTCAAAATTTTGCATATAATAATTAATATCTTGTGTTAAAAATGTATAGATCTTATCATTATCTGGTAGAATAAATCTTAAATTCTTTACATCTAGCATAAAACCAGTTTTTCTAAATATATTTAATGCCTTTGTTTCTTTTATCATATTTCTTGGTATCTCTATTTTTTGTTTCTCATCTAATGGATTAAATTCCTTATTTCCATAGCAGAATGTTACTTCTGCCACCAGATAGTCATGACTATCAAAATCTAAATATACCTTTGTAATTAATGTTTGTGGTCTATATTTTTCTATTTCCTCTTCTGTAATATTTTCTAATTTGATTGCATTTTTTACCTTGGGTATAATGACAGAAAATAGTTGAGATAATTCTTTCTTTCCTAATAAAACTTCTGTCATATAATTTTGTCTAAAAATTTCCAATAATTTTAAATTTGATTTTTCAAATTTCTTATTACATCTATATAATTTTTTTTCATCTAAAATATATCTATATTGTTTTCCTTTTAATATAGAAATTTTATAAATTTCAATATTAGGTATTATCTCATAATTTTCTTCATCTTTTTTTACTAATTTAAACTCAATGTTTGGTTGTTCTTCTGTAAATTCTATTTCTGATTGATTATATTCTTTTTGGAAACTTACTTTTTTTCCTTTTAATATTTCAAATAAATCATCAATTCCACTATTACTTAAAATAATGTTTGTTTCACTTAATGCATTTCCATAAAAACGATAGTTACTATTTGAATTTGAATTTGCATATTTTATAATTTCAGCATATTTCATTAAAAAGTCTAACAATGGTAAACTTTCTGGTTCAAAACTTTCTCTTGTATGTACAAATTGAAGTTTCTGACCATATTTATATAATTCTTTGTTTAACATTCTTGTATAAAATTCTGATAGACTTTTAATTTTATACATTTTTTTATTTCCTATTTTGAATTCTACTTTCATATCACCAGTAAATTTATCGTAAAATATTTCTGGCTCTAATCTTATGCTACCTTTTTCTTTTAATACTGTTTCCTCTTCTTCAATTCCTTCTATTTCTTCATTATAAAATATGTTAACAATTTGTTTAAAGCCTCTATACTTATCATAACTAGATGTTGAGTTAATAACATCTGACAATTTATTTTCAATTTTATCTATTTCATTTTCTTTTTCAAAATCTGTTGCAAATTCCATAATTGTTGCTAATGTATGTTTACATACTCCATAATTTGTATGGTAATCTTTACATGTACAAGTTATATCTTTTACCTCTCCTCTAGCAATTGATAGATAAGTCTCATATCTTTCTTCTGCATATATTTCTGCTTTTATTTCGAAATTTAAAGCATTTTGATATATATAATCTATTATTTTTACTTGTTTTTGACTTTGATATATATTTGCTTCTTTTGTCTTAAGTTCTCCTGCATCATGGCATAAATTATCTATTATATTTTTATTTACTAACATTACTTTACTCCCTCTCACTTGGCAAAAAATTATATACCATTTTTCATTTTTTTTCAAGTCATTTATCTTATTTTCCAAATGTCCAATTGGGGACGTTTCTTTTTGGACATTTTTAAATAATTCGATAAATAAAAAATACTATATAAGAAAAATTTATGAAATGACGAATGCTAATGAAATCATATTAGAAAGAAATTAAAGTATCTAATAGGAGAATCTCAAAACTTGATTTTGAGAGGTGCCTATTAGATACTTTTAGTTTTTCTTTATGATGTAATGTCAGCCGAGGAATGCAATAAATTTTTCTTATATAGTATTTTTTAAAAAACTAAAATCATAAAAATGTCCAAAAAGAAACGTCCCCAATTGGACAAAATAAAAAACCTTCCTACAGACACATACTGTAAGAGGATTATTTCTTTAAACTATTAACATTGCCGGTTTTTTTTTATTATTTTTATCATAATAAGATGCAATAAGTTCATCAAGTTCTATACTTAGTTTATATATCACATTATAATCTTTTCCTTCTTCTATGCTTTTATTCAATTTGTCACGTAATTTACAAATTTCATCATTTAACATATCTATCTCTCCTTTTTTCTTAATTATCTTTTGTATATTTATAAATTACCACATCAAATCTTTCTAGTCAAGCAAAATCAATGGTTTTTGGCAATTTTCGTATGACGTCTTTTTACATTTTTCGACACTTAAAATTGAAAAAAAACAGTATTATTTATTTTATGATTATAATACTGTTTTTTCTAATTTTTTTTGATTTCATGTTTTCTTAATTTCTGACAATAGAAATCACCATTTTATCCTCATTAAATACATCTTCTAACAGTTGGATCAAATTTTCTACATGAATATTTTTAATCTGTTCTAAATAGGCAAAACTATTTACACCTTTGAAGTAATCTGTCAAAAACATTCTAGCAATATTTCCAACATCATTATATTCTTCTATATATTCACCATAAATTTTCCTTTTTATTCGTTCAAAATCTTTTGGTGAAATTCCTTCTTTTTTAAAATATTCAATCTGTTTTTTTAACATCTCATATACTTCTTCTGGATTATTAGATTGTCCTGAAAATAGTATATGAGCATAACTTTTAGAAACTTCGTAACTATATCCAATTCCTCCATAAATACTACCCTTATTATATAATTCTTTATATAAATATGAACTTTTTCCTACAAGAAGTTCCAATAATATTTGCATTGCAAGTTCTTTTTGCACAATTTGGTTACTTTCCATGTGGTCAATTGGTTTGTCTTTTATTCCTATTGTGTACATCGGTTGACTAACTTCCATTTGTTCTTCTATTTTTTCTTTCACAATATTTGTTGGTTCATCAGGATATATTCTTTTAATTTCTCCTATTGGCTCTACTGATTTTAATCTTTTTTTAACTTCTTCTAATAAAGACTCTGGTTCAAAATCACCACATATTACCATAACCATATTTTCAGGATTATAAAACGTATGATAACATTTATATAAAACTTCTTTATCTATTTTACTAATAGAGTCTATTGTTCCTACTATATCTATTTTTACAGAATGATTATGATACATGGCTTTCATTGCATTTAAATATACTTTCCAGTCTGGATAATCATCATACATCATAATTTCCTGTCCAATAATTCCTTTTTCTTTCTCTACATTTTCATCCGTAAAATATGGATTTTGGACATAATTCATTAATTCATCCATAGCTTCAAAAAAATTTGTAGTTCCTTCAAATAAATAAGCTGTATGATCATTTGTTGTATAGGCATTTGCCTCTACTCCTAATGCAGTTAATACATCTAAACTATTCGTTCCATTTTCTTGTTCAAACATTTTGTGTTCAAGAAAATGTGCAACTCCTTCTGGTACTCTTGTTTCTTTACTTTCTCCCGGCACAATAAATATATTGTCATTTGAACCATAATATGTTCCCCATATCATATATTTCTTTTTCATTCCTCTTTTAGGTATAATAAGAACTGGCATCCCATTTTCTAGTTTTTCAAAAAATAATTTTTCTTTAACATTCGCATTCTCTATGATTTGCATTTTTTTCTCTCCTCTTTATTATTTAAGATTCATTTTTTAAAAAATATATTATATTAATCTGCACTTGATTTGCTAATTTTACTATATCTTCCTTTTTTACATTTTCTATCTTTTTTACATAATCCTCTAAACTATTTTTGTTATTAGATAATTCTTGTCCAAAATAATAGGTTATTCCTG
The DNA here is from genome assembly GCA_904419495.1 of uncultured Clostridia bacterium. Taxonomy (GTDB): domain Bacteria; phylum Bacillota; class Clostridia; order TANB77; family CAG-508; genus CAG-269. The sequence continues at coordinate 7,270 of CAJFRV010000002.1, forward strand.
TATCTTGTTCATCATCTATTGTATGAATCATTGCAATAATAGATTTTTTAGCATTTTCTAACTCTTCTTTTGTAAAATTGGCTTTTTTCATATCTTCTATCTGCATTTTTATTAATTCTACTGCTTTTTCATAATTTGAAATTTCTATTCCACAACTTATAAATATATTATCTTTATATCGAAAATAACTTGAACTTGCTGCATAAGCTAAATTTGCTTTTTCTCTGACATTTTGAAATATCTTAGAATTTGCACTTCCTCCTAATATATGATTATATACCAATGCTACATATTTTTCTTCTTCATTTTCAGAGTTCACAGATAATCCCATTACTAATTTTCCTTGGGTAACATCCATTTTTTCTATTATTTCACCAATTTTACAATTATTCTTTTCATTTTGCGTTTGATATTTAGGTTCTCTCTCTCCCAAATTTTCAATATATTGGTTTTCTTCTACTGACTTTTTTATTTCTTGTTGTACATCTCCTGAGATCCATATATCAATTTTACATGTATCTATTAATGTTTTATATTGTTCGTATAAATTTTCTTCATCAATCTTTTCCAAGTCTTCTGTATATCCAAATTTATACAAACCAAAAGCTTTATCTTTATACCATTCTTCTATACATCTATCAAGTGCGTACCTTGCTTTATTGTCTATTTTTCCTTCAATTCTTTGTTTCATATTTTGTTTCTCTTGTTCTACATATTCTTTTTTAAAACCTTTATTTTCCATTAATGGATTAAATACAATTTCAAATAAATTATTTATAGAACTTTTTAGCATATTTTCTTCTTGTTGTGGCAAAAATTGATCATTTACACTTTCTATATAAAATTTTAATACTTGATTATCTCCTGTTTTGTCCACTCCACAATCAAAACTTGCACCATACAATTCTTCCAATTTCTTGCTAATTTCTTCTTGTGTTTTCATTGTATTCGTTCCTCTTCTTAAAACTGCAGAAATTAAAGCATTTTTTGTTACTGTTTCTCTTTGTAAAGCTGTTGTTAGAAATACAGCTATTAAATTTGTTTTAAATTTATCTGTTTTTAATATATGAAGTTTTATTCCTTTTTTAATATCATTTTCAATATATTCCATAATTCTCCTTTCTTTTATAAAAATACTTTGTTTTTTTATAATATCTTTCTTATTATATCATAACATTATCATTAGTATTATACTTTTTAATAACTTTATACACATTTAGAGATAATTTAAAACGGAATATTAAAGTTCTCTTTAATATTCCGCTATATTATGTATTAAAATTTTCTTTTTCTTGCTGCCTCTGATTTTTTCTTTCTCCTTACACTAGGCTTTTCATAATGCTCTCTTTTACGCACTTCTTGTAATACTCCGTTTCTAGCACATTGTCTTTTAAATCTTTTTAGAGCATCTTCTATATTACCATTATTAACTTTGATTTCTAACATTTAAATTCCCCTCCTTCCGGTCATACGAAAACTGTATGTTGGGATAACCCTAATCAACGATATATATTATACCTTATACCACCTCAGTTGTCAATAGAATTTATCTGTAAATTAAGAAAATAAACTCCCTATCATGTTAAATAATGGATTTTCAAACAAAACTTGCCTTATCCATCCATTTGTAAAAGGTATGCACCACAATATTACCCCTAATATAAGAATAGTGATAATTGTTAATCCAATTGCTAGGAAACTTCTCTTAATCCCTTCCTTACTTTGTGATGGTATTCGCATATCTTTTGGTTTACTCGTAAATATTGCTTTTAATAAATCAATTATTCCATCTAAAGTGCCTACATTGCTCTTCCTTTTTAACACTTTAGATCTAAATGTTTCCTTCTGTGTAGTAGTTTGCTTTTGTGTATCCCCTACATTTGATTTTGCATCTTCTTGTGTTTCTTGTCTCATCTGTTCCTGTTTTAGCCTATCTTGCTTCATTTGTTCTTTTCGTAATTCAGAATTATACTGCTCTCTTAAAAAATCATCTGATAATATATCAAACGCTTCATTTAAATCTTTCAATTTTTTTTCTGCTTGATATTTTTGTGCCCCCATATATAGATCTGGATGATATTTTTTAACTAATGCTTTATATGCTTTTTCTATAACTTCTTTTGATGCTCTTGGATCTACTTCTAATATTTGATAATAATTTTTCATTTCTTCCCCTTGTTCATTTTTATATTTATTATATACTATTTTATTATATGTTATTAAAAATTTCAACAAATTTTACACTTATTTTTCCTACATAATAATTAAATACCAAACTACAATAACAAAGGATTAAGTAAAATTACTTAATCCTAAATTTTTATTCTCCAGTTCCAAATATTGCTTCAAATTCATCAGAATTGATTTTTTCTTTTTCAAGTAATATTCCAGCAACTTGATGTAATTTATCTACATTATCAGATAATATTTTCTTTGCTCTATTATATCCAGTATCTACAATTCTCTTTGTTTCTTCATCAATAATAGCTGCTGTTTCTTCTGAATATTCTTTCGTATGTCCAAAGTCTCTTCCTAAGAAGACTTCATCTTGGCTAGAACCTAGCATTAATGCCCCTATTTTTTCGCTCATACCATATTTCGTTACCATACTTCTTGCTATTTGAGTTGCTCTTTCTATATCATTGCTTGCACCTGTTGATATGTCATTTAAGATAAGTGCTTCTGCTACTCTACCACCTAAAAGTGAAACAATGTTTTCTTCCATTTCTGTTTTTGACATAAAGTTTTTATCTTCTGTTGGTCTATACATTGTATATCCTCCAGCCATACCTCTAGGTACAATTGATATTTCATGTACAGGATCTTGTGTTTCCAAATAATGGCTAACAACTGCATGACCTGCTTCATGATAAGCTACCAATTTATTTTCTTTATCACTTCTTACTCTTGTTTTCTTTTCAGGTCCCATAGTTACTTTAACCATGGCGTCTTCAATTTCTCTCATTCCAATTTCATTCATATTTCTTCTAGCTGCTAACAATGCTGCTTCATTTAATACATTCTCTAAGTCTGCTCCTGCAAATCCTGATGTGTTTTTCGCAATGATTTTTAAATCTACATCATCTGCTAATCTTTTCTTTCTACTATGCACTTCTAATATTTGCTCTCTTGCTTTTACATCTGGTAATCCTACAACAATTTGTCTATCAAATCTTCCTGCTCTTAATAATGCTTTATCTAAAACATCTGGTCTATTGGTTGCAGCTAAAACAATAACACCTTCATTTTCTGCAAATCCATCCATTTCTACTAATAATTGATTTAATGTTTGTTCTCTTTCATCATGTCCTCCACCAAGACCTGCTCCTCTTTGACGTCCAACAGCATCAATTTCATCAATGAATATAATACATGGTGCATTTTTCTTAGCTTGATCAAATAAGTCTCTTACTCTTGAAGCTCCTACACCAACAAACATTTCTACGAAATCTGATCCACTAATGATAAAGAATGGTACTCCTGCTTCTCCTGCAACTGCTTTTGCCAAAAGTGTTTTTCCTGTTCCCGGTTGCCCTACTAATAAAACACCTTTAGGAATTCTTGCTCCCATATCTGTAAATTTCTTTGGATTTTTCAAAAATTGTACAATTTCCTCTAACTCTTCTTTTTCTTCATCTACACCTGCAACATCATCAAATGTTATTCTATTTTTCTCTGCTGGTGTCATCATTCTTGCTTTACTTTTGCCAAATGACATTGTTTTACTTCCCGGACTTCCACTGCTAGCTCCTCCAATTGTTAAAAACCAGAATAACATGAATATAATTAATATTGCAAATGGTGTTACTAAAGGTAATAATGTCATAAATATAGATTCTGCTTTTTCTTCTACTGTAAAGTTTCCATTGTTAATAAATTCTTCTATATATGTCATGAAACTTCCCATATCTGGAATACTTGTTTCTTTTCTTACATTATCATCTTTTAATTCTACTTCTGCTGTCTTTCCATCTGCATTAATAACAATTGATTTTACATTATTACTATTTATATTTGTGATTAATTCTGAATATTTTAATTTTGAGTTGCTATTTTCAACGATTGATGATAAAACAACTAGAAAAATAACAATTATAATCAACCACATTGCTAATGTTTTTATTCCGTTTTTCAAATTAATTCCTCCTCTTTCTATTCTTGATGTTCTTAATACACAGAATTGTGCATTTTTATTTTTTATGCACTTTATCATATTGTTTTTTCTTTTTCAATAGTTTTTTTATTTCTTTTTTATTACAATTTTTTCTAATTTTCTAAAGTATTACGGCTACTTAGTCTTCCTTAGAAAATGTTACTTTATTATTTTTTATAAAAACTTTTATATGTTTATTTGGCATTAAAAATTTATTACCTATATTATTATTACAAAGCTTTATTATATCTTCTACATGTATTTTTTCAATTCCTTTTGCACTATTACAAAGTCTCGTTATAGTATATAAAATGATATTGGATTTTATTACTTTTTCTTGCTGATTAAATATTTTTAAGTCTAATATAATCATTTGCTTTTCATTTTCTTTAATAAGCATTTTTTGATATATATCTTTTACTTGTTTTTGTATGTATTCTTCTTGTTCTGTTACAAGTTCTGACAACCTGTCCATTGTTTTAATGATATTAGGATTAAATTCTTTTTCTATATATGGAATAACAATATTTCTAATTTTATTTCTAGTATAGACATTTTCAAAATTTGTTTTATCAATTCTTGGTTGCAACTGATTCTCCATACAATATTCTTCTATCTCTTTTCTTTCACATTCTATAAGTGGCCTTATATACTTATCTCTTTTAGGTTCAATTCCTTTCAATCCTGCTATTCCGCAGCCTCTTAGTTCATTCATAATGATGGTTTCTATTTTATCATTTTTATTATGTGCAATTGCAATTTTGTTTGCATTTACCTGTTTTTGTATTTCTTCAAAAAATTCATATCTTACATTTCTCCCTGCTTCTTCTGTACTAATTTTATTAGTATTAGCTATTTTAAGGACATCTATACGTTTCACATAAAATTGTATTTTATTTTTTTCACAATATGATTTTACATATAATTCATCTTGAAGTGCTTCTTCTCTTATCATATGATTAACATGTCCAACTACAAAATCAAATTTTATTTGTTTATTTTGTTTTATTTTTAGCAAAATATCTAACATAGAAATAGAATCTGGTCCTCCTGATACTCCTAAGACCAAATTATCACCTGTTTCAATTAAGTTATATTTTCTTATTGTATCTGCTACTTTATCTATTAAATTCTTTTTTTCTCTTAATGCCATAAAATTCCACCTTTTAACTTTATAAATAAGAATGGCATGCGTTAACGAAATCAAAGATTTTGACGCACACATGGAAGACTGCTTGGCAATACTTCACGAATATAAGAACCCTAACCTTATTGTATACTGAAAAATCCACATAAATCCAAAATAAAAGTCGATTTTCCTACACAATTAAAAAGGATTAATCTTAAAAATGTCCATTGGGAAACGTCCCCAATTGGACATTAATCATCAAATCTTTTTTCTAGATTTACAAATTTTGTATAACTTCCTAGCCATAATAATTCTACTGTTCCTGTTGATCCTCCTCTATGTTTTGCTATGATTACTTCTGCTATATCTTTTTTCTCACTATCTTTGTTGTAATAATCATCTCTATATAAAAACATAACAATATCTGCATCTTGCTCTATTGCTCCTGATTCTCTTAGGTCTGACAACATTGGTCTATGATCTGGTCTTTGTTCTGCTGCTCTTGATAATTGTGATAATGCAATAACAGGAACACCAATTTCTTTGGCTAATATTTTTAATGATCGACTAATTTCTGATATTTCTTGTTCACGACTTGCCCCTCTTTTATTTGTTCCCTGTACAAGCTGTAAATAATCAATAACTACCATTCCAATATTTTTTTCTAATTTTAATTTTCTACATTTTGCTCTTATTTCAGTAATTGATATTCCGGGTGTATCATCTATATAAATTTCCGCTTCTGATAAAGGTCCTATACTTCCTGCTAGTTTTGTCCAGTCATCTTCTTCTAGTTTTCCCGTTCTTACTTTGTTACTATCTACCATTGCTTCACTACACAAAATTCTATTTACCAATTGCTCTTTTGACATTTCCAAACTAAAAATAGCTACAGGTACATTTGCTCTTACTGCTGCATTTGTAGCAATATTTAGTGCAAATGCTGTTTTTCCCATGGCTGGTCTTGCTGCAATTAATACTAAGTCTGAACCATGAAATCCTGCTGTTTTATAGTCTAATTCTACAAATCCTGAAGGTACACCTGTAATATGTTGTTTTCTGTTATACAATTCTTCTAATTGTGTAAAACTATCTACAAGAACATCTTTTATTGGTGAATAACTTTTTTTATCTTTATTCTGCATGATATTGAATATCTTTTTTTCTGCACCCTCCATAATATCTGATACATCTTCTGTTGGATCATATCCTAATTCTATAATTTCATTTGCTGTTTTTATCAGATTTCTTAATGTTGATTTTTCTTCAACAATTTTTATATATTTAATTGCATTTGCTGTTGTAGGAACTTTATCTGGTAAGCTTGCTAAATATTCCAATCCACCCACTTGTTCAAATTTCCCCAATGATTCTAGTTCTGCTTTTACAGTAATGATATCAATTGGTTCTGCTCGATTATATAAATTCATAATTGCTTCATATATTGATTTATTATCTGTTCTATAAAAATCATCTACTTTTAAAATTTCTATTGCTGAAATAACTGCATCTTTGTCTGTTAGCATACTTCCTAAAACGGCTTGTTCTGCTTCCACATCATGTGGTGGTACCTTTCCTAGTTCCATGATACATCCTCCATTAATGTTGTAATCCTTTACTATTCTGATATAACATCTATTCTTAATTTTCCTATTACGCCTTCGAATAATTTTATCTCAACATTGTGAACACCAAGTGTCTTTATAGTTTCTTTTAAGTCAATTTTCTTTTTATCCACTTCTATTTTATATTCTTTAGATAACTCTTGTGCAATTTCCTTTGCAGACACTCCTCCAAATATTTTTCCATTTTCTCCTGCTTTTACTTTTATTTTTAATAATATTTTAGATAGCTTATCTGCTACTTCTATTGCTTCTTCCTTTTCTTTGTCTTTTTGATATTTAGCAGAATCTTGTTTCGCTTTTAATTTTGCCATATTCTCTTTATTGGCTTCTACTGCTAAATTTTTAGGGAATAAAAAATTTCTTGCATATCCATCTGATGCATTAATTACTTCATCTTTTTTTCCTACTCCTTTTATATCCGCTTTCAAAATTACTTTCATGTCCATTCCTCCCTTAATTCTCTAGTTTCTCTGTATGCTATATTCTACATCATTTTTTCTATTTTTTCAAGTGTCTAGTCAAATGTCCAGTTGGGGACGTTTCTTTTTGGACATTCTTATGATTTAAGTTCTATAAAAAATACTATATAAAAAAAATTATGAAATGACGAATGCTAATGAAATCATATTAGAAAAAATTAAAGTATCTAATAGGAGAATCTCAAAACTTAATTTTGAGAGGTGCCTATTAGATACTTTTAATTTTTCTTTATGATGCAATACCAGCCGAGGAATGTAATAATTTTTTTTATATAGTATTTTTATTTATTAATATTTAGAAATGTCCAAAAAGAAACGTCCCCAACTGGACAATCTAATTTTCTATTTCTGAAAAATACTCATGGATTCGATTGATCAATTCTTGTTTTGTTTCTTCCATTGTCATTCCTTCTACTTGTGCACCAGCCAAGGTAATATGACCTCCGCCACCTAATTTTTCTAATATAACTTGTACATTAATGTCTCCTATAGATCTTCCGCTAATACAAATTTTATTTCCTGCTTTTCCCATAACAAATGATGCAGTTATATCGCTAATAGTTAATAATTCATCTGCTGCTTTTGCACATATTAAACTTGCTTCTTTATCCTTCTTTTCATAAGTTGCAATAGCAATTGTATCATTTACAATTTCTGCTTTTTTAACAATTGATGCTATTTTATTAAATGTATCTAAATTACTTTGGAACCATTTTTTTACTCGAATAATATTTACACCACATCTACGCAAATATGCTGCTGCTTCAAAGGTTCTAACACCCGTTTTAAATGTAAAGTTCTTGGTATCCATCATAATTCCAGCATATAAACTTTCTGCTTCGATTGTCTTTAAATCTACTCTTACTTCTGCATATTGTAATAATTCTGTTACTAACTCTGCTGCCGAAGATGCATACACTTCTTGAAAAGTTAATGTTGCATTTTCTATATAATCAGCACTTCTTCTATGATGATCTATAATGACCTTTTTATCTGTTCTTTTTAATAATTCTGGTGCTTCTACATAAGTAGATTTATGAGTATCCACAATAACTAGCAATGTTTCTTTATCTACATTTTCTTCTGCCACTTCTTTGCTAATCAAAATATCTTCATATTCTGGTTCTTTGGCTAGAGATTCTTTAAAGCTTTGTAATGTATTTGTTTCATTACTATCAATAATATATGCTTTTTTTCCTAAACTTTTTGCTAATCGATAAATACCCATACTTGATCCCATAGAATCTATATCTGGGTTGGTATGTCCCATTATCATTACTTTACTTGCATCTTTTATCAAATTTTCTAAAGCATGTGCTACAACTCTTGCTTTTACTTTTGTTCTTTTTTCTACTTCTTGTGCTCTTCCACCATAAAATTTGTAAATTTCATTTTCTCTAATAACTGCTTGGTCTCCACCACGTCCTAATACAACATCCATTGCTGCCTGTGCAGATTTATATTTTTCTTTATCTGTTGGGCCATCATTAGAAACTGCTATACTTAATGTGATTTGTACATTTTCTTTTGTTTTGATATCTTTTACTTTATCTAATATACTGAATTTATCTTCTTTTACTTTTTCAAAATATCTTTGTTCAAATAAATATACATATCTATCTCTATCAGATTTAATTAGAACACCATTTGTTTTATCTGTCCATTCATAAATACATTTATCAATTTCTGCAATAACCTGTGGCTTTTCTTCACTCTCTAATTGTTGCATAGTTTCTTCATAATTGTCTATCATGATAATTGTAACACATGATTTAGAATCTTTGTATTCCTCTTTTAATTTCACAATTTCTGTTTCATCTATAAAATATAGCATCATCATGTATTTATCATCATGTTTTTTATCATATTTTCTAGAATGTACAAATTTACCTAATATTTTATAATTTTTATCATTTAATGCAATATGTTTAGATATTTGTTTTTCTTTTGAAGTATCTTTTTCTGTTTCTTCTATATCTAACTTAATATCTTCTATCAAATTATTTAAATAACTATTAATGTCAAATTTTTCGAACTCAGATATAAATTTAGAGCTTCTCCAAATAATATTTCCATTTGATTCCATTATGATTAATGGAAAAGGTGAATTAATTAAGCTACTTTTTGCTGCTGTATCTACTGACAATGTTAAATCTTGCAATGTTTCTGATATTTCACTTTTTCTTCTATTATTTGCATAATACGAATAAGCTACAATAGCCATAAATATTAATATTGATGGTATAATCATATTGATATTTTCTATACAAACAATTACCAATAATATGAAAATAATTGCTAGATATATTTTTGTTTTTGATAATAGTTTATCAAAAACCTTTCTATTTGTATTTTGCATATATATTTCTCCTCACATTTATTCTATTATATTTTACTTGGAAATACTGGATTTGTCAAGTTTAGCAAAATATTCAACATTTTAATTCCTTTCTTTCTTGCAATGACATTTAAAAACTTTTTATACAAAGCAATAGATTTTTATATTTGTCTATGCTATAATGATTAAAAACAAAAGAGGAGGATTCCTATGCTAAAAAAGTTCTTAAAAAATGAAAATGGTTCAATTACTCTATTTGTATTATTAGCTATATTATTTTTTCTAATAGTCATTTTTAGTGTGTTTCTGGTTAGTAGTAATAAAAAACAAGCTCAAACATCAGAAATCGATAAAATAAAAAAAGAATATGAACAATCTATAGATAATATTGATCAAATATATGATGAAACATTAACTGAAAATTTATCTAATTTGTTACATATTGGAACCTATGTAAACTACGCATATGATATCCCTTCAGAAAATTATACTATATCCTCAACAGAAAGTGGATATAATCAGGAACAAATTATCAAACAAAGAACCGATTTAAAATGGAGAATTCTAAATATTAATAAAACAGATGGAACTGTTGATTTAATTAGTGAATTGCCAACATCTAAGAGAATATACTTTAATGGTGCTTTAGGATATAACAATAGTGTATTACTAATAAATGATATTTGTGCTAAACATTATAGTAATACAGCATTAGGCATTACAGCTAGAAGTATCAATATTGAAGATATAGAAAATCAATTGAGTGATGAAGGAATTCGTGCTAAAAATTCATATAATAATGGGTTAACTTCTTATGGTGATACTCAAACATATGGAGATGGTTATAATATATATCCATTACTGTATGCCAAAGAAAATGGAAGTGGTATTGATACAACAGCAACAAAAGTAGATGGAATTAGTCCAAGTGAAAATGGCTATCTTTCTCCTACAAAAGAAACCTCATCCACTGCTATAAATGGTTTAACTGTAACTCAAGATTACTATTTTGAAAATACACCAAGCTCATATTTCAATGACACTATGGCATATAAAATGTTATTTGAAACGAACTCTTATTATTGGATAGCTTCTCGTTCTGTTAATACCCTTGAGACTACTGCACGTTTTGGCTTGAAAATGATCGTTAATTCCACTTTAGACCATTGTGCAATGTTAGATTCACAGGGTAATGCAAATAATACAGAATATATTTCCGCTTACCTTCGTCCTATCGTTTCAATAGATATTACACAAATTCAACCTTGTACCGGAATAGCAGATGGAAGTGATAAAACAATTGAACATATGCATCAAATTAAGAAAAAATGATTTTAATACCTACCATTTTATATAATCATTCACACTGTTTTAAACAAAAAAAGTTGTCAGAAGGCTTATTCCTTTTGACAACTTTTTTATGTTTAAACTTTTTATTCCATATTTTCTGTATCAACTACTTCTTCCAATTCTTTTTCCGTACTGATATGAATATTTTGATATTTTTGCATACCTGTTCCTGCTGGAATTAATTTACCAATGATAACATTTTCTTTTAATCCCATTAGATCATCCACTTTCCCTTTAACAGCTGCATCTGTAAGAACTCTTGTTGTCTCTTGGAATGATGCTGCTGATAAGAAACTATCTGTTGCAAGAGCAGCTTTTGTAATACCAAGTAATACTCTTTTTCCTGTTGCAGGTCTCTTTCCTTCTGCAATCGCTTCATTGTTTTTATCTTCAAATTCATACATATCAATTAATGAACCTGGGAACATATCTGTATCTGCGTTATCTTCAACTCTTACTTTCTTAAGCATTTGTCTACCAATAACTTCAATATGTTTATCATTAATATCAACACCTTGATTTCTATATACTTTTTGTACTTCTGAAATTAAGTATTCATATACACCCTCTGGTCCTTTCAATGTTAAGATTTCAGCAGGATTGATTGATCCTTCAATTAGAGGCTCTCCAATTTCTACCATATCTCCTTCTTTTACTTTCATTTTTGAACCAAATGGAATTGTATAAGATTTTGAATTATCTTTACCTGTAACAATAACTTCTTTCTTTTTCTTTGTTTCTTTAATTTTAACTTTACCATCAATTTCTGAAATGATAGCAAGTCCTTTTGGTTTTCTAGCTTCAAATAACTCTTCAACCCTTGGAAGACCTTGTGTAATATCTGCTACACCTGCAACACCACCAGAGTGGATAGTTATTGTGCAGCAATGATACCAATTGCTTCACCAATTGATACTAAGTCTCTTCTTGCTAATCCCATACCATAACATTTTTGACATACACCATGTTTTGAACGACATCCTAGAACTGAACGAACTTTTAGTTTTTCAATTCCAGCTGCTACAATTTCATCTGCAATTTTTTCTGTAATCATAGTATTTGTATCAACAATTAATTCTTTTGTCTCTGGGTTATATACATCTTCCACAACAAATCTTCCTAATAATCTTTCTTGCATTTTTTCAATAACTTGTTGTCCATCTTTAATATCATAAACAATAATTCCATCATCTGTACCACAATCATGTTCTCTTACGATAATATCTTGTGATACATCAACTAATCTTCTTGTTAAATATCCAGAGTCAGCTGTTCTTAAAGCTGTATCTGAAAGTCCTTTTCTAGCACCATGGGCTGAAATGAAGTACTCTAAGGCATCTAATCCTTCTGCAAATGATGATTTAATTGGTATTTCAACTGCCTTACCAGTTGTACTTGCCATCAATCCACGCATACCAGCAATTTGTCTTAACTGGCTCATGTTACCTCTGGCTCCAGATTTAACCATCATATAGATTGGGTTTAATTCATCAAAGTTTTCTTCCATGGCGTCACTAACTTTGTTTGTTGTATCTTCCCATACTTTGATAACTTCTGAATAACGTTCATCGTTTGTAATTAAACCTCTTGCATATTGTTTCCTGATATTTTCAATTTTACTGTCAGCTTCTTGTAATAATCCTTTTTTCGTTTCTGGTACTTGTACGTCACTCATTGAGAATGTAATACCTGCTAAAGTTGAATATTTAAATCCTAAAGCTTTGATATAGTCAATAACTTCTGCTGATTCTGTTAATCCATGTGTTCTGATAACTCTTTCAATGATATTTCCCATTGATTTTTTCATAACTGGGAAACTAATTTCATATTGGAATGGATCTTCTTTTCTGTCAATAAATCCTAAATCTTGTGGAATTCCTTGATTAAAGATAATTCTTCCAACACTAGTTTCTACTTTCTTTGTTTTAATTTCTCCATCAATTTCTTTAGAAACTCTAACAAAGATTTTTGCATGAATGCCTACTTCATGGTTTTCAAATGCCATTAAAGCTTCTTCTGGGTCCTTATAGTAAGTTCCTTCACCTTTTTCTCCATCTAATACCATTGTTAGATAATAACTTCCTAAAATCATATCTAGTCTTGGTACAGCTACTGGTTTACCATCTTGTGGTTTTAATAAGTTATTTGTTGAAAGCATTAAATATCTAGATTCTGCTTGTGCTTCTGGTGATAATGGTAAATGCACAGCCATTTGGTCACCGTCGAAGTCAGCGTTAAATGCTTCACAAACTAATGGGTGAAGTTTGATTGCTCTACCTTCTACTAATACTGGCTCGAAACTTTGAATACCTAATCTATGTAGTGTAGGCGCACGGTTTAACATAACAGGATGGTCTTTAATAACTTCCTCTAATATTCCCCATACTTCTGGTCTTAATCTTTCTACCATTCTTTTTGCATTTTTAATATTTTGTGCAATTCCTCTTCCAACTAGCTCTCTCATAACAAATGGTTTAAATAATTCTACAGCCATTTCTTTTGGAAGACCACATTGATAGATTTTAAGCTCTGGTCCTACAACGATAACAGAACGTCCTGAATAGTCAACACGTTTTCCAAGTAAGTTTTGACGGAAACGACCTTGTTTACCTTTTAATAAGTCTGATAAAGATTTTAATGGTCTATTTCCAGCACCTGTTACTGGTCTACCTCTTCTTCCATTGTCAATTAGAGCATCTACAGATTCTTGTAACATTCTTTTTTCATTTCTAACAATAATTTCTGGTGCTCCTAATTCTAACAATCTCTTTAATCTGTTATTTCTGTTGATAACTCTTCTATATAAGTCATTTAAGTCAGATGTTGCAAATCTACCACCATCTAATTGTACCATTGGTCTTAATTCTGGTGGAATAACCGGTATAACATTCATAACCATCCATTCAGGTCTATTTCCTGAAAGCCTAAATGCTTCTACAGTATCTAATCTTTTTACAAGTTTTACTCTCTTTTGCTCACTTGCATTTTCTAATTCTTTTCTAATTTGTGCTGCTAATTTTTCTACATCAATTTCTTCTAATAACTCTCTTAAGGCCTCTGCTCCCATTTTTGCCTTAAAAGAACCTTTGCCATATTTTTCTTCTGCTTCATGATATTCTTTTTCGTTTAATACTTGACACTTTTCTAAATTCGTTGTTCCTTTGTCAATTACAACATATGAAGCAAAATAAATAATTTTTTCTAGGTTTCTTGGTGAAATATCAAGCATTAAAGCAATTCTACTTGGAATCCCCTTAAAATACCATATATGAGCAACTGGTGCTGCAAGTTCGATATGTCCCATTCTTTCTCTTCTAACTTTTGCCTTTGTTACTTCAACACCACATCTATCACATACAATTCCTTTATATCTAACCCTTTTATATTTACCACAATGACATTCCCAGTCTTTTGTTGGACCAAATATTCTTTCACAGAATAGTCCATCTTTTTCTGGTTTTAATGTTCTGTAGTTAATGGTCTCTGGTTTTTTCACTTCTCCTTTTGACCATTCTCTTACTTTTTCATCTGATGCAATTCCTATTTTTAATTTATTAAAAATATCTAATTCGTCCACTTTATTTCCCCCTAAATAAATTTGTTTTGGGTAATTCTAAAACAGGTGAAGAGGTCTAACCACTGCTGGTGCAATTCCTTCTTGTCGCCCCTTTCCTTTTTAGAATTTATTCAGTTATATTGACATTTCTTTTTGCTCATGTCTACGCTCTTCTCTTGAGGTCTTTTTCAATCTTAATACATATTGCCCATTTGATAGTTGTCTGACTTTTGAATAAGTTGCTAAATTTGTTATTATTCTATCAAATTCATCTTTTACCACTTTATTTGCTTCTCCTATATCTGTTAAAGAATAGTGTTTCATATATTGTTCTATTAATAATTGTTTATTAAAAATTTGTCCATCTTCGAAACATTCTTTTAATACATTTACTAATTTTGTATACTCAGAATCTTCATTTATTTTTTCCACAAATGTTGCCATAGTCCCTCCATTTTATTTCTTAAATTGACGACATAAGATGCCTGATTTAGTTCGTTCTAAATAATATCATTATCATTGTCTAAATTGTCATTTGCTAAATCACTGTCAAAAAACATTTCGTCATCTTCATCATCTAATCCTTCAAATAATTCATCATTTCCATCATCTAGTGATTCTTCATCTTCTAATAAAATGTCATCTTCTGTACTTTCTTCTGTATATCCATCATCTAGATCTCCATCTGCTACAACAACATCTTCAGCCAAATATTTCTTCTCTTTTTCTGGATCATATTCAATGCCATCTTCAATGTTTTCTTTTAATTCTAATTCTTGATTATCTTCAGAATATAATCTAACATCTAATCCTAGAGATTGAAGTTCTTTTACTAATACTTTAAAGCTTTCTGGAACTCCCGGTTCTGGAACATTTTCACCTTTAACGATTGCTTCATATGTTTTTACTCTTCCGACAACATCGTCAGATTTAACTGTTAACATTTCTTGTAATGTATATGATGCACCATAAGCTTCTAATGCCCAAACCTCCATTTCTCCAAAACGTTGTCCACCAAATTGTGCTTTTCCTCCTAGAGGTTGTTGTGTAACTAATGAGTATGGTCCTGTTGAACGAGCATGGATTTTATCATCTACTAAGTGATGTAGTTTTAGCATATACATAACTCCAACTGTAATTGGACTTGCAAATGGCTCTCCTGTTCTACCATCATATAGTGTTGTTTTACCATCTTTATTCATTCCAGCTTCTGCTAATAATTTTTCAACATCTTCTTGTGTCGCACCATCAAATACTGGTGTAGATACATGCCATCCTAAAGCTTTTGCTGCTCCTCCCAAGTGAACTTCTAGTACTTGACCTAAGTTCATACGAGA
The DNA here is from genome assembly GCA_904419495.1 of uncultured Clostridia bacterium. Taxonomy (GTDB): domain Bacteria; phylum Bacillota; class Clostridia; order TANB77; family CAG-508; genus CAG-269. The sequence continues at coordinate 23,237 of CAJFRV010000002.1, forward strand.
TGGAACTCCAAGAGGGTTTAACAAGATATCAATTGGTGTACCATCTGGCATAAATGGCATATCTTCTTCTGGTAATACTCTTGAGATAACACCTTTGTTACCATGACGTCCTGCCATTTTATCTCCAACAGAAATTTTTCTCTTTGTTGCAATATAGCATCTAATAATTTGATTAACTCCCGGTCCTAATTCATCTGAATTTTCTCTTGTAAAGATTTTAACATCTACAATGGTTCCTGCTTCTCCATGAGGTACTCTTAATGATGTATCTCTTACTTCTCTGGCTTTTTCACCAAAGATAGCTCTTAATAATCTTTCTTCAGCTGTTAATTCTGTCTCTCCTTTTGGTGTTACTTTTCCAACTAAGATATCTCCCGGTCTTACTTCTGCACCAATACGGATAATTCCATTTTCATCTAAGTCTTTTAAAGAATCATCACCTATATTTGGAATATCTCTTGTGATTTCTTCTGCACCTAGTTTTGTATCTCTACATTCACAATCATATTCTTCTATATGAATAGATGTAAATACATCTTCTTTTACTAATCTTTCATTTAATAGAATAGCATCCTCATAGTTGTATCCTTCCCATGTTGAGAAAGCAACTAATACGTTTTTACCTAATGCCATTTCTCCATTTTTTGTTGATGGTCCATCTGCAATGGCATCACCTTTTTTAACCTTTTCTCCTGTTTTTACAATTGGTTTTTGGTTAATACATGTACCACCATTGGTTCTTTTAAATTTACGTAATTTATGTACAACGGTTTTTCCATTATCATACTTAACAGTGATAGCATCTCCTGTTACTTTTTCGATAACACCATCATCTTCTGCTAATACTAAAATTCCAGAGTCTTTTGCTGCTCTATATTCGATACCTGTTCCAACAATTGGGCTTTCTGTAATCATAAGTGGTACTGCTTGACGTTGCATGTTTGCACCCATTAACGCTCTTTTTGCATCATCATGCTCTAAGAATGGAATCATAGCTGCTGCAATAGAAACCAATTGTTTTGGTGAAACATCTACATATTGTACTTTTTCTCTATCAACCTCGATAACTTCATTTCTATATCTAACTCTAATTCTTGGATGTACAAAACTTCCATCTTTATTAATTGGTTCTGAAGCTTGTGCAATGATATAATTATCTTCTACATCTGCACTCATATATTCTACTGTATCTGTTAATTTATGTGTTTCAGGATCTACTTTTCTATATGGTGTTTCAATAAATCCATATTCATTAATTTGTGCAAATGATGATAATGCTGAGATTAATCCAATGTTTGGTCCTTCTGGTGATTCAATTGGACATAATCTACCATAATGTGTATAGTGAATATCACGTACCTCAAATCCTGCTCTATCTCTTGTTAATCCTCCCGGTCCTAATGCAGAAATTCTTCTTTTATGTGTCAATTCTGAAAGTGGGTTTGTTTGATCCATGAATTGTGATAATTGTGAACTTCCAAAGAATTCCCTAATAGCTGATGTAATTGGTTTTGTATTAATTAATGTTTGTGGTGTTACAACATCTAAGTCTTGGATTGTCATTCTTTCACGAACTACTCTTTCTAATCTTGTTAAACCAATTCTGAACTGATTTTGTAATAATTCACCAACACAACGAATTCTACGGTTTGCTAAATGGTCAATATCATCTGGTTCTCCCAATCCATGTGACAGATTTAGTAAATAGTTAATAGAAGCAATCATATCTTCTGTTGTAATATGTTTTGGTACTAATTCATTTTGTCTTTCTTCTATCATTTTTACTAATTCTTTTTCATCAGTATTATCTATGATATCTTTTAATACATCATAATTTACTAACTCTTTAAAATGTAATTTGCTTAAATCGACATTTGGTAATACTTTGTGAATATTAACTGTACTGTTTCCTATAATTCTAACTGTTCTTTCTCCAACTGTAACATCTACAATATTAATTCCTGAATCTTGGATATTTTCTGCAACTTCTTCTGTAATCACTTCTCCTGCTTGTACAAATACCTCTCCTGTTTCATTATCAATAATATCTGTTGCAGCAACTTTACCTTTAATTCTTCCAGCTAATGCTAATTTTTGGTTAAATTTATATCTTCCTACTTTTGCTAAGTCATATCTTCTATTATCATAGAATAAGCCATTAAATAAGTTTCTTGCAGCATCTGCTGTTGGAAGTTCTCCCGGTCTTAATTTTTTATAAATTTCAATTAATGCCTCATCTTGGTCTTTTATTGTATCTTTATTAATAGTTGCTTTGATTAATTCTTCATCACCAAATAATTCTCTTATTTGATCATCTGTTGCAACACCAATTGCTCTTAATAAAGTTGTTACTGGAACTTTTCTTGTTCTATCAACACGTACCCAAAAAATATCATTTCCATCTGTTTCATATTCCAACCATGCACCACGAAGTGGCATAACTGTTGATGTATATGTTCTTTTTCCTGTTTTTGTATCAAATTCTTGATCATAATAACATCCCGGTGAACGAACTAATTGGCTGACAACAACTCTTTCTGCTCCATTGATTACAAAAGTACCACTATCTGTCATTAATGGAAAATCACCTAAGTAAATCTCTTGTTCTTTAATTTCCCCTGTTTCACGATTGATTAATCTTACCTTTACATGTAATCTGGTTGAATATGTTGCATCTCTTTCTTTTGCTTCTTCTACTGTGTATTTTGTTTTTTCTTCCATATAGTAATCAAAAAATTCAAGCACAAGATTTCCAGAATAATCTTCGATTGGAGAAATATCTTTTAGTACTTCACCTAAACCTTCTTCTACAAACCAATCATAAGAATCTCTTTGCACTTTGATAAGATTTGGCATTTCGATATAATCGCCAACTTTTGCAAAATCCTTACGAGAAGTTTTCTCGTATTTTACTTCTTTTAATTTCAAGAAAATCACCTCATAATAAAATATTAAGCAGAAATAAATATCAACTTTTATATTGTTGATTTGATTTATTGGTTAAAAGAAGTCCTTCTTAAATCATAAGTTTCTTTTCTAAGTTTTTAAAATTGTCTGCTTCTACAATTATAAAATAACTTAGGGAAGCTTATATTTAATTCCTCTTCTTTTAATTTTTAACTTTTGAATAAAAACTTTTGAATTATTTTAATTTGAATTTGAAAATTATGATATTTAACCATTAGATAAAATAAACGGCAACAAAAGAGCTGTCAAAAAATTTTCATTTTTCAACTGGCTCTAATAAAATATTCATTTTTTTAAAAACTATTTTTATCTATTTTAATCACCTTTTTTTCTCTTTTTCTAGGTTAATTAAATTCTTTTTTTCAAATCTTTACTATTATATCTCAAAATTAGCATTAAAGTCAATAGTTTTGTCCATTTTTTTAGATCACAAATACATAAAAACATTCAGCTGAATCTGAATGTTTTTATGTATTATTTTTTTGATTGCAACTTATTTGATTTTTCTAACTGTTCAGCTATAATTTTAAATGAACAATGAGAATTTAAATATAGCTCACATCTGTTACCACAAGTAATGAATTTGTCTTTAGTGCTTATAAAAGGGCAAAACGTATTTCCCATTTACATCACCTCTTGTATAATTATATAGCAAAATAAAAAATATAACAATAAAAAAATATAATTCTATATTAAAAATTAATTTTTTATTACAAATATAGACATTTTTTTTAATATATAGTACAATACATAAGAATTTTAAAATATATAATAGGAGGAATTATGGCAGGACTACCATTAATCGTAAAATATTTATTAACAGCTTTTGTTGGAATGATACCAATTATTGAATTAAGAGGAGCTATACCAGTTGGTGTATTTACCTTTCATTTAAATTATATAGAATCTTTTTTATGTAGTTTTATTGGAAATATTATACCTGTATATTTTATTGTTAAATTTATAAGACCTTTATTTGATTTTTTCGGTAGATGGAAACCTTTCAAGATCGTAATCGATTGGGCATCTGAAAGAGCTACTAAAAAAATAGAAGAAAGTGAAAGATTACAGAATTTTGCCGCTTTAGGTTTATTTATATTTGTTGCCATTCCATTACCCGGAACAGGTGCATGGGTTGGTTCACTAATTGCAAACTTTTTAGATTTACCACCAAAAAAGGCAATACCACCAATTGTTGCTGGTGTTTTTGCAGCAGGTATCATTGTACTTACTTTAACAGCTATTGCAAATGGCGGTATACAATATTTATTACAAAGAGCTTAATGTCCAATTGGGGACGTTTCCTTTTGGACATTCTTATGATTTTAGTTTTATAAAAAATATTATATAAGAAAAAATTATGAAATGACGAATGCTAATGAAATCATATTAGAAAAAATTAAAGTATCTAATAGGAGAATCTCAAAGTTAATTTTGAGAGGTGCCTATTAGATACTTTTAATTTTTCTTTATGATGCAATGCCAGCCGAGGAATGTAATAATTTTTTCTTATATAGTATTTTTTTATTTATTAATATTTAAAAATGTCCAAAAAGAAACGTCCCCAATTGAACATACAATTTTAAATCATCTCTTTTGATAATTTCTTCTTCGTTTCTTTATATTTTATAAAATCATCTAGTAATATTTTTATAACCGCAATGACTGGTACTGCTAAAAACATTCCTAATATGCCAAAATAAGCTCCTCCAAATGTCACAGCGAACAATACTAATAATGGACTAATTTTTAATGACTTTCCTACAATTCTTGGATTAATTATGTTTGCATCAATTTGTTGTAAAATGATAACAACAATTAACATCCAAATAGTTTGTGACAAACCTCCTGTTATTAAAGTAATAATTGCTGCTATAACTGTTGCAATAATTGCTCCAACATATGGTATCATGTTAAATAGCCCTATAAAAAATCCTAATAATGGTGCATATTTTACTCCCATAATTGTCATTGCAATAGATACTAATATTCCTACAACAATTGCGTCTACGAATTGACTCGCTATAAATTTGAAAAATATTTCATTTGAATTATTAAAATATTTATCTATATTTTTATATATCCTTTCTTTAAAAACTGCACCTGCTAGTCTTTTAAAAAAAGTTAATATTTTTCTTCTATCTACCAATATATATACTGATACAATGATTGCTATAAATATATCTACAATACTAAAAATAGCTCCAATTGCATTAACAAGATATCCTAATATTACTTCTACATCTAAATATTGTTTAATGTCTATATTTTGTAGATTATGAATCTCATCTTGAACAATTTGGCTTTTAAATATTGAATCTTGTGGTAAATTATTATATGCATTTATTACTTGTTCAACATAGTTTGGAATATTGCTAAAAAAGTCTGCTACACTATCAAAGACAATTGGCAATATTACTGAAAATAATATACAAATTGCTGCTATAATGATGATATATACTGTAATAACACTTAAAATCCTTGCTTTTTTTGCAATGAATTTTATTTTTGTTTTTGTATATAATTCTTCAAATTTTCTTGATGGCATATATAATAAATAAGCAATAAATATACCGATTAAGAAGGGGCTAATCACTCCAAAAAAAGTATTTAGTACCCCCATTACATTTTCATAATTGTCTAAAATTTTATAGATACAGATTAATGCTAATCCTAAGAAAAAACAATATAACCATCTTTTCCAATTATGTTTTATTTCATTCATAAGCTTCCTCCTTTTATACGTTTTCCTTTTTACACATATTGTGTATTTTTATTATTTATATTTTTAGTTAATAATTAATCCGACTGGACAATGGTCACTTCCCATAATTTCCGGATAAATCATTGCGTCTTCGATTTTATCCTTTATATCTTTTGATACAATGAAATAATCAATTCTCCATCCTACATTTTTTTCTCTCGCTTTTCCCATATATGACCACCAACTATAGCTATCAGTTTTATCTGGATATACATATCGAAAAGTATCTATAAATCCTGCTGACAATAACGCTGTCATTTTTTCTCTTTCTTCGTCAGTAAATCCAGCATTGCCTCTGTTAGATTTTGGATTCTTTAAATCTATTTCTTTATGTGCAACATTTAAATCTCCGCACATAATTACTGGTTTTTCCTGATTCAATTTTAATAAATACTTTCTTATCTCATCTTCCCAAATCTGTCTATAATCTAATCTTTCTAATCCTCTTTTTGCATTTGGGGTATAAATATTTACCATATAAAAATCCTTAAATTCTAAAGTAATCACTCTTCCTTCTTTATCATGTTCGTCTATTCCAATTCCATAGGTCACACAAATAGGTTTTTGTTTTGTAAAGATAGCTGTTCCAGAATATCCTTTTTTTTCTGCGCTATTCCAATAAGCATAATATCCATCAAATTCTAATTCAATTTGTTCTGGCTGACATTTTGTCTCTTGTATACAAAATATATCTGCATTGATTTTTTCAAAAAATTCTTTAAATCCTTTATTAACACATGCACGTATTCCATTAACATTCCATGATATCAGTTTCATCTATTTTCTCCTTGTTTCAATATTGTTTTTATAATAACATTTCCATTTTTATTATGTAAAAATTTAACTTTTATATATATAGAAAAGTTAGAACAAAATATATTTTTCTATATAGTAAAAATACTAGAGTTCTAAAACTCTAGTAAATTATACTATATATTCTCTTAATTTACAACATTTACATTTAGGTATCTTACACCCCATTGTAAAGCTTCTGCATGTGAATTAACAAATATATCAATTTTATTTCCGTTAATAGCTCCACCTCTATCTTCAACTGTATAAATGTGTCCACCTATGTTTAATTTTGTACCAAAAGCAAACTTACTAGAGGCTGCAACTGTTCTTCCTGCTGTTGCTTTCGTTCCTGATGCTGTTCTTCCATTTGTTTTACCACAACATTTGCTACATGGGCAATATGCGGTTATTTTATATACAGTTCCTCCTGTACTTGAAGTGCTTGATGTTCTTGGTAGTGTTGAACTTCTTGAAGTTGCCTTTTTTTGTACTTGAACGATTTTATTCACTGGTTCTTGTACAACAACTTCTGATATTACTGACTTTTCAATTTCTACATCATTTTGATATTTCACTTTATAGGTTACTTCTTTTAATCCATCTTTTCCCTCTTGAACAACTTTATTAGTTGTTTCTGTTGATGTTCCTGTTGTATTTTTTGTAATTGTTTCATAAGGTATAACCACTTGTTCTACAACGATTTTTTCTGTTATTGGTGCATAATTTTCTAATAATTGATCTAATGAAGTTTCTATACCTTCTTCTGATATTTTAGCAATCTGTACTTCATTATATGATCTATCTGTTATCTTAATTGTATCTCCTGAAGATATTTCACTATCTAAATCAGGTATTGTTTTTTGATCTTCATTTAAGATAATATTGTTTTCATTTAATATTTCTGATACTTTGTTTTTAGATGTCAAAGTAGTCATTTCATATCCATTTTGTAAAACAATCGTTATGTCTTTTAAGTCTGTGTTTACTGCCATTACACTAATTCCTGATATTAATATTAAAATTATGCTCACACAGATAATCTTCATTATAGAAATTGAAGCCTTCTCTTCTCTTTTCATAAAATTAAATTACCTCCTTTTGGCAACACAAATATATTATACTATTTTTTTCATCAAAAGTCAAATTTTGGTATGTTTTTTCCTTACAACCCTTTATTCCCTAAGTATTTTCTTGTTTTTCATTTTTTATGTTTACATAATATTTTACTTAAAATCATTTATATTTGTCCATTTTTTGTCCATACTATATGATATGAAAATTTTTAAAAAATATGACTTTTATTTTAATTTTTTTATTTTTTTTTTAATATTTCATCTTTTGGTCATATTTATATTGTATAAATGATATGAATATGTTATGATTATTTATATATAATAATATTAAGGAGGAATTCATACATGATTGGTTGGATTATATTAGCAGTTATCGTTGTTATTGTTATTGCTGTAATTGGTATGTATAATAGTCTAGTTCAAGCAAGAATAAAAGTAGATAATGCATGGAGCCAAATTGATGTACAATTACAAAGAAGATTTGACTTAATTCCTAATTTTGTAGAAACTGTTAAAGGATATATGACTCACGAATCTGAAACTTTTGAAAGAATTGCCGAATTAAGAACATCATGGGCTAATACAGAAAGTGTTGCTGAAAAAGCTTCATTAGACAATGAATTATCTAATGCTTTAAAAACAATTATGGCTGTTTCTGAGGGTTATCCAGACTTAAAAGCAAATCAAAACTTTTCAGAATTGTCTGAAGAATTAAGAAATACAGAAAACAAAATCTCTTTTTCAAGACAATTCTATAATGATACTGTAACAATGTATAATACAAAACTTGAAGTTTTCCCATCTAACATCATTGCTGGCATATTCAATTTTAAATCACGTGATTTATTTGAAGCTGAAAGTGCTGATGCTAGAAAAAATGTTAAAGTAGATTTTGGAAAATAATATGAATTTAAAAGAAGGGATGGGGATACCTTTTCCCTTCTTTTACTTTATTAGAGGAGAATATTATGTTTGAAACAAGTAAAAAGAATAAATTAGAATCTGGCTTTATTATTGGAATATTTATTTTAGTGATTACCTTAATTGTTTACTATATTTGTCATGCCTTAGAATTAGGAACTATGTCAATTGTCATTGCTCTCATATTTTCTATCGGTTCTGCTTGGGCATCTTATTACTATAGTGATAAAATCGTATTATCTCTTAATAAAGCAAGACCAGCTACAAAAGAAGAAGATCAGAAATTAGTAAATATTTTGGATGCCTTAATGATTACTTCTGGGTTACCAAATAAACCTAGGCTTTATGTTGTTGATGATCTTCAACCAAATGCTTTTGCAACAGGAAGAAATCCTCAAAATGCTGTTATTTGTGTAACAACAGGTCTTTTAGAAAAGTTAGATTATTATGAATTAGAAGGTGTTATTGCTCACGAAATGAGTCATATTAAAAACTATGATATTCGTTTAAGTTGTGTCGTTTCTGTTATGGTAGGTTTTATTGTTATGTTATCTGATTTATTCTCTCGTGCTTTATTTTGGGGAGGCATGAAAGATAGAGATAGTGATGGTAAAGCAAATGGAATCTTAATGTTAATCGGATTAGTATTTTTAATTTTAGCCCCTATATTTGGTTCTCTTATGCAACTTGCTTTATCTAGAAAAAGAGAATTTTTAGCAGATAGTACAGCTGTTGAATTTACACGTAATCCAGATGGATTAATCTCAGCCTTAGAAAAATTGGAAAATGACTCTAATCAATTAAAAACAGCTAACAATGCAACTGCAAATATGTATATTGTAAATCCATTTAAGAAAAATGGTAAGAAAAAAACAACAAATATTTGGTCTACACATCCAAGTACAGAAGATAGAATTGAGGCTTTGAGAAATTTAAAGTATTAAAATATATAAAATCCCATTTCTTTTTATTATATTAAAGAAATGGGATTTTTATATATTTCTTTTTAATTATTTTTAATTTCTTCTACTCCTAAATATATCTTTCTTAGTTGCGATAAATCTGTTAAACTGATTTTTCCATCATTGTTTATGTCCCCTGATAAAAATAATTCATTCTCTAAATTTTCTATTCCTAAATTATATTTCCTTTCTATTGATATATCTGATAATGTTATTTTTCCATCTTTATTTAGATCTCCTATTACACTAATAACATATTCTTCTCCTAAATCTGTTACTATTTTACTTCCTGTTGTTACAAATGTTTGTCCTTCTATTTGTTCTTCTTTTGTATTAACCACTTTATATCCTATTTTGGTATCTATATTCTTTTGAAATTCATTTATTGTTGTTTCTGGTAGTACTGTTAAAATAAAGTAATTATGATTATCAACTACATATTTTTCTGATTTTATATCTGTTATGACATATCCACAATGTTCTTCTTCTGCATAATTCGGAACTATAGAAGCAGATTTTATATATAATAATGTATTTTTAGAAAAACATTGGACATCTATTTGTTCTACCTTTGGAGGTATAATTAAATTTGTTAAATTATTGCAAAGATAAAACGAATCAGACTCTATGGTTTTTAAGTTTTTCGGAAGTTTTACACTTTGCAAATTTTCACAAGAATAAAATGTCCTAGGTTTTATTTCTGATACTCCTTCTGGAATTGTTATACTCGTTAAACTACTACATCCATTAAATGCATTTTCTTCTATGTTGGTTACTGTATCTGGAATTCGTATATTTGTTAAATTTGTACATCCAAAAAATGCACGCATTTTTATGCTATTTACTTTTCCTAAACACTCAATATTTTTTAAATTTTTACAGTTCTCAAATGCATTCGCTTCTATTGCAACTATTTTTTCAGGAATACTATAATTTGTATCTTGTTTTTGTGCAGGATATTTTATTAGTTTCGTCTCTTCTTTATCAAATAAAATTCCATCTCTACTCATAAAATACATATTATTGCTATCTACTTCTATTTTTTCTAGATTATCACATCCTTCAAAAGATATACCTATTTGTTTTACTTTTTCTGGTATTCTAACACTTGTTAAACTTTCACAATTCTCAAAAATCCCATCTCCTATTTTAATTAAATTATCAGGAAGTTTTACGCTTTCTAAATTTGTACAATTCTGTAATATGTAACTTTCTAATACTTCTATTCCATTAGGAAATTCTATACTTGTTAAACTTTTACATCCCTCAAAAGCATATGGATCTATCATAGTTACATTTTCTGGTAAATTTATACTGATTAAACTACTACATTCTGAAAATGTATAATAGTCTATTTTAGTTATCTTATCCGGTAATTCTAGATTTACTAAACTTCTACATTTTTCAAATGCCTCACGTCCTATACTAGCTATACTTTCAGGCAATTCTACACTTACTAAATTACTACATCCTTCAAATGCTGAATTCCCAATATTAGATATCCCTTCACTAATAATAGCTTTTTGAATGACTCTATCATATTGCGTCTCATGCCAATCTTCCTTTTCATCGTCTCTTAGGTCTTTCATGTTACCTTTTCCAGATATGGTTAAAATTTTACTTTCCAATGTCCATGTTGCCAATATACTATTATTTCCTTCTTCTGAAATATCCCATGTCTTTTCTCTTTCTATTTTATAGGTAGTTTCTACTTTAGTTGCTTCTCCTTCTAAAACATATGGTATTTTGCTATCTTCTGCAAAGGCATGTGCACTACTATCTGCTTTAACATATAAAACTAAACGATCACAACCTTCAAAAATGAAAATTCCATTAAATTCTATTACACTTTCTGGTATTTCTAAATCTGTCAAATTACAGCATCCTCTAAATGCTTCTTCAGATATACTTTTCACATTATTTGGAATCTCTATAGTTTCTAAACTTGTACAATCTTCAAAAGCGGACACTCTTATATTTTCTACTTTTTCTGGTATTTTGATATATGTTAAACTACTACAACCATTAAATACATCTCTTTCTATACTAGTTATTTGCGTTGGAAGCTCTATATTTATTAAGTTACTACAATTAATAAATGCACCGCTTTCTATGTTCTTTACACTTTCTGGTATCTCTATATTCTTTAAATTACTACAATTTGAAAACGCTCCACTTTTTATTATTTCTACACTTTCTGGTATCTCTATATCTATCAAATTGACACAATCGTTAAATGCATCTTCTCCTATCACTGTCACTCCATTAGGAATACGATAATTTGTGTTTTCTTTTTTAGCTGGATATATTAGAATATTAGTTTTTTCTTTATTAAATAAAATTCCATCTTCACTAATATAGTGAGTGTTGTCACTACTAACTTCTATGCTTTCTAGTTCTGAACATCCTGAAAAAATGCTATCACCTATGTTTGTTACATTTTTTGGAATATTGATTTTTGTAAACTTTTTACACTTTATAAATGCATTTGACTCTATTGTTTCTACACTTTCTGGTATTTCTATTGTTTCTAAATTTATACAATCTCTAAATGCAGATTCTCCTATAGTTTTTAATCCTTCTGGCATCTTAATACTTGTCATACTAGTAAATCCTTGAAATGCTTTTCTTCCTATTCCTGTTATTCCATCTGATATAACTACTTTTTGAATCAATGCTTGATATTTTGTCTGATTCCAACCATTATCATTACTTGTATCCCACCAATCCTTCATCTTTCCAGTACCTGTAATTGTTAATGTCCTATCTTTTAACGTCCACTTTGCTATAATACTTCCATCACCATCTACAGAAATATCCCATATTTCCTCATCTTTCACTTCATATTCCGTGCTGACTTCTTCATTAGTTTGTTCTTCATCCGTCATTTCTTTCATATCTGCATTTTTCAAATCACCTTCTACTGCCCATACTTCTATTTGAAATATAGGTACGATTGATAATAATATTTGACAAATAATTGTTAATGTACATACAGTAGAAATTATTTTTCTAATCCCCTTACTCATATATAATACTCCTCTCTATCCGTCCAATGATTCTTATATTAAAGATATTTTTCCTACTTATACTATATATACTTTTCTATTCCTTGTAAATACTATATTTATTTGCCAATACATAGCCTTCTCTTCAACACTTACGGATCTCATTTTTTCGTTTCTAATGTCTATATATTAAATTTTTATGACATTTTAATCACTATTGTATTATATATCCCTCCCTACTCATTTTATATATAAAAAAAAACAGACGTATTTGTTACGTCCGTAGTATTTTATACTTTATTATATGATATTTTTTGACTATATATCAAAAATAGTTGTAGCATTTTTATATGTAATCTTTGCCACATCTTCTAATGATATTTTCTTTACTTCTGCCACTTTTTGTGCAATAAATTTAACATTTCTTGGATCATTTCTTGTTCCTCTAACTGGTTCTGGCGCTAAATATGGACTATCTGTTTCAATTAACATTTTATCATTTGGAACCATTTCTATTATTTCATTTGCATTTTTTGAATTTTTAAATGTTATCGTTCCTGCAAAAGATATATAGAATCCTAATTTCAAGGCTTCTTTTACCAATTCTCGATTTAATGGACAACAATGAAAAACACCTTTTTTATCAACAGGATTTTTCTTTAAAATCTCAATTGTATCCATTACCGCTTCTCTTGTATGTATCACAATTGGCAAATCAAATTTATTTGCTATTTCTATTTGTCTCACAAATGCTTGCTTTTGCCAATCTCTTCTTTTCAAATCTTTTTCCCAATAATAATCTAAACCAATTTCTCCTATTGCAACAATTTTGCTATCATCTATATTTTCTTTCACTAAAGTTTTAATCTCACCTATATCTTTCCACAATTCATCTTCTGTTTGTGGAATATCATTAGGAGAAATACCACAAGTTGTGTATATAAATTCATATTTTTTAGACAATGCTATCCCTGTTTTTGAAGCTTCTTTACTATATCCAGCAGACACAAACTTTGTAATATCTGCTTTTCTTATTTCTTCAATTAATTTTTCTCTATCCACATCAAATCTTGCGTCATCTAAGTGACAATGACTATCTAAAAATTCCATTTTTATCTACCTCCTTTGATGATTTTGGGGACGGAGAAAAAAATCATCATCCCCACATTACTACCACATTTGCTGTCGCATATTCCTTACAATGAGATATACTAATATCAATTTCTTCTATTTCATTTATCTCTATATCTAAAAAATGAATATATGGCCTTCCATTTTCATCATTCACAACCTCTATGTTCTTCCATCCTATATCATATTTGCTATGCAATTTACTAGATATTGCCTTAAAACCTGCTTCTTTTGCTGCAAATCTAGCTGCATAATGTTGATATTTCTGACTTTTCTTACTTTCACAATATGCAATTTCTTTTTTTGTATAAACTCTTTCTAAAAATTTATCTCCTAGCTGTTCGATACTTTCTTTTATTCTTTTAATTTCTATAATATCTGTTCCACAACTTAATTTCATATTTCATTTTCCTCTTCTTTTTATAATAATATGCTAATATATAAGAAACCTAACCTTGTTATATACGGAAAAATCTTATATGTGGTCAAGATAAAAGTCGATTTTTCCTATACAATTAAAATGGGGGAAGATTTCTCTTCCCTTTTCATTTGTTAATTTTTTCTATAAAATTGTTTTTCCCATATTTTAATTACTTTCCAGATTTTAAAGTATTTTGATTATCCTTTTGATAATAATATAAAATTTAGTATATTAAATATCAATGTAAGTACTAAAATAATGGCTATCGTAATGTTTAAATTTTTATTCTTTTCTATATTTAACTCTTTATATAACACATCATATTCCGTTTTTACTTCATGATATAATTTTTCTATGCCTAACATTTCTTTTATTTTATGATCAAATATAATGCCTGTTTCATCTTCTGTTACCTCTTGAATCCATATATTTTTTGTGAATTCGATGAATTTTCTTCTTACATTTTTCACTCCTACTGTATGCTTAAATTCTAAACTCAATTTTTTTAAATATATCTTTTTATATAATTCATAAAGATACGTATATAGATATTGTTGCTCAAATTCATTTGGTAAGATTGTATAATTATTGATATCTATTGAAGATGCAAATAGTGTTACCCCTTGACTTGTCATTCCCATTTTTGTATATTTCCATTTTGTTAATAATGAAATACCATCTTCTTTCAAGCTCTCTGAATTATCTGCTGGTAACATTCTTGCAAATTTAATGAATTGATGTTCTACTTTATCAAAACTGTTTTCTGCGTTCCATGCTGACTGATCTACACATATATAAGAATATGTCAAAAATCTTTCTGTATCAATATCTAATTTAATTGCTTCTATATTAGAACCTGTTATATTTTTTATGAAGTCTGTTAATTTATCTATACTAGAAAAACTATCTGTTTGTATGTTAATTTTATCATAACTATTTAATGTTTGATTGTCTTGTTTGATATCTCTAAATTTGTAATTAAAGTTTAATACATCTGAAAATGTTGGCTCATCTTCAATATTTGTTTTTATACATAAAAAGCATATACCTGTATTAAAGCAAATCAATTCCATTTTCTTTATTTTAAAGAAAATGCCTTTGCCATCTCCTGCCTTTCCTTGAATATCTTTTTTTATTGTATATTCAAATATAACACATGGATATTTTGTAAGTACTGCTGATTGTGTTTCTATTGGCATTTCTTTAAATTTAGCATATTTAGCATTTGTAAAACTAAAACTAGAGAAAAGAAAATCTCGCATTTTAGGTGTAAAATATTTATATAATCTTAAATCTTTTTCTTTTTCAAATCTTTTTAACTTGCATTTTTCATCTTTTAATAGTCTCAATATATATTTTTGATATTTCTTTTGTTTTACAACAAAAGGATGTATAAAGTATGTGTATTGATAGTTTATCTTTAGTTCCATTTTTATCACCTTTTTATTATTTTATTCTTGATTATAATAGTTCATATTCATGTCTTTTCCTAAATGCCATTTTCCTATAAAATCAATGATTAGATAATCATCTAAGTTATAAGTTGGTTCCTGTACAACTTCTCCTTTATTGTTGATTGCTCCCCATTTTCCATCTTTTTTTACTGCTGCAAATCCATATTCATTTTGCTCTGTTGCATCATCATACATATATTCTACCACAACATTTCCATTTTTGTCTATATATCCATACTGATTATCTTTTTTATCTAAATATAGTGTATGACTTGTTAAAATATCCTTCTTATTTTTTTCTTCGAATTTAAAATTATAATATTTATATTCATCATTTTGTCTCAATACAAAATATCCAGAATCTGTATTGATTTCTATTAATATTCCTGTTTGTTTTACTTCAAACTGATTGTTCATTACTTGACTATTATAATTTTCATCTTCAGCCACATAAATATCTCCAATTTCATTATATGTAATTGTATTATAGTCAAATGGTAATTTCTCCTGATTATCTATATCAATTATTCCTCGTTTATTATCTTTTGTTGCTATAAAAACATTAGCCTTTGCTTCCACTAAATTATCATATTGTGCTTCTATTTTTATTTCCCCTGTTAATGTCATAATACCATATTTTCCATTAGAAGTATAAATTACACCTGAATCTTTTGTTTTTAGTATATTTGTTATTTGGTCAAATCCTTCTGTTAAAACATCTTGCCCGTCTTTATTTACTATCTTTTGTTTTCCATTTTGTGATACAACATATAAATCATTTCCATATACTTTTTCTATTTCTTCATACTTGTTTTCTAATATTACATTTTTAGAAGCATCGACAATCCCATACAGTCCTTCATCATTTTTTACTATATATCCAGACCTATTGTCTTTTCCTAAATTCGTAACTCCAGTATAAATTGGATCTAGGATAATTTTTCCCTCATTATCTGCCACTCCATATTTTCCTTCTTTTTCTATTAAAAGAGCATTTTTTATTCCTTGTACTGATTCTATACTATCATATTCTGTATTTAATAAAACCTTTCCATCATAATTAATTACTCCCCATTTTCCATCTTTTTGTACCTTTAATACATTGTCTTCATACCATAAAGTATCGTTTTCATCATGATTGTTAATTGCTTCTACCTTGTTATATTCTGTAAAAATCTCTTGATTTTTGCTGTTTAGAGCCTTTGTAGAATAGTCTCCTGTATCATAATTTACATCATATGTGCAAAGAAAGATGTCTGTTTTATTATTCGGAATAATCATCATCTCTTCATAAGAAGGTTCTATGATTATATCTCCATTTTCATCAATAACACCCCATTTATTATCTTTAAATGCTGCAAAATATGTCTTACTTGTAATTCCTCCTGTTTTTTCTTCTTTTGAGAAAATTCCTTTTATAATAAAAATTGACATAATTACAACAACAATTGCTAATATTACGGCAAAAACTTTTTTCATATTTAGCTTTCGTTCTTCATATCTTCTTCCCCTACTCATCGGTTTTTTCCTCCTAATTTTACATATCCTTTTGCATAAATTTACATACGATGACACTCATATCATCTTTTGTTTTTCCAAAATTATTATCAATTGCTTCATTTAATATAATATCTGCTATTTTTTTTGTATTTTTTGTTTCTATATCTTCTAATAAGTATTTTATCCATAATTCTTTATTTTTATATTCTATATTAGAATCTAAAACACCATCTGTACACATTAGCATAATTTGCTCGTTTTGTATATCTGTATCAAAAATTTGAATATTATCTTGATTAATCATTCCTGCTGGAAGCGAATTTGATTTTATAATTTGTACTCTTTTATTCTTCTTAATATATGTTGGACAAGCTCCACTTTTTATAAATTCAATTGTGCCTTTATATAAGTCTAAAATTGCTATATCTAATGTTGCAAATATTTCATCACTTTTATTTATTAAACTTGATGTAATTAATTCTATTGACGTATTTTTGTCAAATCCAGAACTTAATAAATTTTGTAGCATTGCTAAAGCTTGCATACTACTTTCATTGGCTTTCTTTCCTGTTCCTATGCCATCACTTAAAGCAATAATATATTTTCCATCCTTTAATCTTACATTAATAAAATTATCTCCAGAAATTTCACTTTGATTTTTGCTTGAATCTGCTGTTGCAAAACCAATGACATATTTATCATCAGACATATATATTAAATTTGTTTCACTTGAATTTTCTTCATTTAATACTATTTTTTCTTTTAACACCTTTGTAAGAATATTTTCTACAACTGTATTATCTGGCATTTCTTTTGTATATATATTGATAATATATCTATCTTTTTTATGTATGGATACTTCTTTTACTTCAATTTCTTTTTGTTTTAATAGTTCAATAATTTCTATTTCTTGTTTCGTATATTTTTTATCTACTTCTACATTTTGTTCTATGTCTTTTGCAATTCCTGAAATGACTTTTGAAACACCTTTTAATTGTGTTTCCATATTTTTCTTGTTTTCATCTAACTTCTTCTGCCATACGAAATTGTTTTTGCTTACTTTATAAGAAATATTTACAATTCTTAAGATCTGTAATATGTTTTCATCTAGATATTGACTTACTTCTTTGTCATCAAATCCTACAATATAACTATTACAATCTGCAAATATTTTTAACAAGTCTTCTCTTTCAATTTCTTGTTTTTCTAATAACATACAAAATATTTTATCTACAATTTTCCCATCTACATTAGCAATGTCTTCATATAATAAATTGTCTTTATATGGTTCTAAATTGTTCAATAATTCATTGATGAATATTTGTTTATTTTCTTCTTTTTCCTCTAATGTATATGCTTCATTTTTTTGTTCTTTTGCATAAGTATTTGCCAGTCTTTTTATTGTTTCTGAAACATGATTTAATTTTTCTGCTGTTTCTTTTTCTCTAGTCAAACTTCTTTCTCTTGATATTGGTAAAAATTTTGATCCTCCTACAAATTCTTCTATATCAATATTTATATTTTTAGGAATTGCTAATAGGATAATAGAGGCTAACAAAATCTCTTTAAAATAAATTAGTTCTACTGTATATCCATTAGATGCGTAAGCCAATATGATATTTCCTATACAGAAACCTACAATCACACCAATTTTTCCAAATCGGTTTAAAATACCTGCTACCATTCCAGAAATAGCATATGCTGCAATAATGATTGGTTCTCCTCCTGTTATAATCCCTAATGTTACACCTATTGTAACTCCTGATGTAGCACCTACTAATACACCATTTTTCCATCCTAAAATTAGAACAATTAATATACTAAATATATTTCTTATAGAAAATCCCAATATTGTCAAATCTGAAAAAGCACTTACGGCAATCGCTAATAGAAGACTTGTCCCAATTACCTCTTCAATTGAAAAAGCTTTTTTCTGTCCAAAATTTTCTATAACAGATATAGAATTTGCAAATATTTTGTAAAATGCCACCGCAATAATGCCATATGTAATACTTAATAATACATCATAAAATGTAACTGTAGAAAACATTGCCTTTACTATCTGAAGAATAAAAACTGCAATAAAAATATTTTTTCCGACTTTTATTTTTTCGTTACGTTCTTCTTCATTATACTTTGGTTTGATAATAAAAATACTAATGAAAAAGATTAAACTGGTTAAAAAATACTCTAATCCCCCACTTGCACCAAAACCTATTATATTTCCTATTAAAGTAACAATAACGATTCCTAAAAGAGGTACTGAAGATGAAAAACATGCTCCCAATATACTCATACTAAATAATGAAAAATCTCCACCAATTCCAACTAGTGATAACATAAAAGAAAGAACACACATGATAATATTATTTTTTTGCAATATATCTGACCATTTATTTATGTTCTCTTTCTTTCTGTCCTGTATAACATATTCATTTATATTTTGAAACATATTTACATACCACCTTTTTCCTAATATTAAGCTATATTTTACTACTTGTCTTTTGTGGTTTTTGTCTTTTTTAGTAAAAAACTTCTAAGAAGTTTTTTACATATTTTATCATTTTCCTTTTTTATATTTTTTTATAATTCTTTTTTTGGTTTTTTATGCTTTTTATTTTATTACAGAATGTCAAAAAAAGCAATATACATAAAAAAGTTTCTCTTATTTTAAACAAAGGCTAGGTAGATATCTTAAAAATATTAAATATCATTAGATTGAAATGAAATATAGAATTTGTTTTTATAAAAAAAGAGGCTCATTTTTTATAATTACAAATTCTTATTGAATGGAATGATAAGATATTTAATATTTTTAAGATATCTACCTAGCCTTTGTTGATAAGAGAAAATAGAAAAAACCATTTCTATCCAGAAATGATTTTTCTATAATTTATTTTATTTTCTCAAGACTTTTCTTTTAATGATAACAATTCCTACTCCAACAACTACTAAAATACCAATTCCTATTGCTCCATATAAAATATATTGTCTATCATCACCTGTAGGTCCTGTAATTGTTAACTCAACAGAATCATCATCTGGCTCATTAGGTGTATTTGTTGTTGGATCATAGTTTCCGGGGATTGAATCAATTGTTTTTCTTCCTTTTAATTTAATTACTTCAATGTCATTCTCATAAGTTAAATCATCTGATGAAACAGATAATTGTTTTGAAACTACCATAGTTGTATCTACTGCTTCTGAACCCGGTTCCATATTTTCAAATATAGGGTTTTTCAAATGAATTATATTTTGAAGATTTTTTACAACTTCATATGCATTATCTGCAAGCAATACTCCCTTCATGTCTGGTGTTATTTCTATTGATTCCCAGTTTCCATCTGTTGATTCTAATACTAATTCCTCTGGTAAATAGTCAAACATGTCTACGATTGTTGTAATTCTATATTTATTTTCTTTGTCTGCTGGAACTGTACCATAAATATAGTAGTCCTCATCATTATAATCTATTTCACAATTCTTGTTGTCAACTGTTATTTCATAAGTTATTCTTAATGTTGCACCTTGAATAACTTCATCATCTACTTCGATGCTTACATTACCATTTGGTAACATTTTTACACCAGATATATTTTGGCTTCTTGGGTCTCCATTCATTAAGGTTACACCATTAGATAATGTAATTTGGATATTTGATATTTCCTTATTAATTAATAGAGATTGTCTAGGTCTTTCTATAATACCAAAGTCTATATTATCAAATACAAATTTTAAGTCTGCTCCATATTCACTGATATTATCTAAATTAATATCATAGTCTAATTTTATATCAAATCTTCTTGTATCTGCTACAATTTCTGTTACATCTCTACTTTCAGTTGCTGTTGCATAATTAAATTCTTCTTCTGTAATTCTTTCATTAACATATTCATCATTGTCTTTTGCATCTGATAGCCTAATAGCACCTTCATGGCTAGTTTCGCCTCTGTACCAATAATCTGTCATGGCATTAACAGCTGATTTATTTCCTCCTCTGTATATTGTAGATTTATAATTATCTGCATCTACATTTTTTATAACGTTACCATTTGTATCACAAATTACACTATTGTCACCATAAGTATATCGAATAATATATTTTCCCGGAATAACGCCTACAAAACTATATTCACCTTTTCCTCCTGTAGTCGTTGTTGCGTCAACAACTGTATTATCTTTCTTATATAATTTACCTAATGCTACATTTCCTGAGTCATCTATTGTCATTAAATCAACTTTAACATTATTAACAATATTTTCTGCTGATTGATATTGTCCATCACCCATTCTATGTTTATCATATCCTGTTCCTTCTAGTAATTCCTCTATTGGTGCATCTTCCCAAACAGTACCTTCTATTATTCTTCCTTCTTTCAATGTAAGAATTAATGATGGTGCCCAGTTTGTATCATCTTCATATGTATCTCTATTATTTGGTGTTGCTGTATCTGGAGCAGAGTCCACATCTATTCCTGCATAAGGAGTTGAGAAGCTATTATTCTGATATGTAGAATATGAGGTAATTTCAGTAATTGAATTTAATGTTGCATTTCCGTTCAATAATGCATTAATTGCATCATTACTTAATTGATAACGAACTGTTATTGTTTTTGAAGTTTGTGGTCCTAATGTTTGATTTACATTAATATTCATCTTTTTCAAACCATTTACATGGTAACTATTATCAATTTGATAATCAATTGCTTTTCCATTTTGATCTGTTATACTGATATTCTCATATCTATCATCATAATAATTTGCTATTGTTTTTACTGTACTATTTAAACTTGTTGCTTCATTTGTTAATTCAATTTTATAAGTCATATACATCTTTAATTTGCCTTCATTTCCAGCTTGGGCATTATATACAACATCTGATGTATAAATTTCTCTTGTATATGAACTATTGAAGTATTTACTAGCAAATCTAACAGCTATATTTGATACATCTCCTCCTGCAAAACCATTAGGGTCTGCAGATACTTGTCCATATTTATAGGTATGTGTATAATTATTAAGTTGTATTTCTATCTTTTCAAGGTCTTGTTCTGATACGTTTAAGTCAGGCATTTCTCTTTCTTCTAGACCTAAATTGATTCCTGCTATTTCTTCTACACAATTTTTTCTTATGTCATTTGCTGTATATTGTGTACATAACGCTTTACCACTATTTTTATTAGTTGTAGCTGTTATCTCATATTGTGCATATACACCTGATATTGGATAACTTTGTCCATTATATCCATATTTTACAGAGTCTCCATAAACAACCTTACTCTTATAGTCACTGTATGTATATTTTATATTATATGTTTTTTGTCCACTTGTATTTTGAGATTGTCCTTTACTAATAGTTGCATAATTTTTATTAAAGTTATCTCTTAATGACGTATCTGTCGCACTATTCTTAACACCATTAATCTTGCTATTACTTAATGTGAAGCTTGAATTAATTGGTATTGATTGATAACTCATTCCATTATATTCAAATTCTATATAAGCACCTTGTAAATCATCTATTTTTATTTTAAGTGCACTAGAATCTGTATCATAATTTCCAAAGATATATGCTCCATTTGCGTCTGTTACTGCTGTATCTAATACTGTTCCATCTGCTTTCTTCAAGGTAACTGTTATATTTTGCAATCTTTTATCTTCTGTTCCTTGCTTCCATTCGTAGTCTTTATTACTTCCTTTTCCATCTGTCTTATCTTCCCATGCATATCCATTTATTTTTATATATTCCCTTTTATTTTTCATGGTCAATGTATTAAATAAATTATCTGTTTGTCCTGCACTTGTACCAGTATTGTTTGATGTTTGTCTATCTACTCTTATTTGTGCAGTATTTCTTGAGCCATTGCCTAGGTTACTTGTCCATGTTATATTAGCATCTGCTACTACATATCCAAAGTTATCACCAATTGATACCTCTGAAACACTATATGTTCCCACTAATAAATTATAAATTCTTATATTTCCACTGCTATCTGTAATGAATTGTGTCGCTTTATTGGTATCTGTAGTTGTTTGAATATTTCCTAAATGAATTGTTCCCGTTACTTTTGTTTGCGTAGCTCCACTTGTATCTACTGCAATGATATATCTTCCTTGACTATCTTTTATTTTAAATGATACACCTGGTAATGCATATTGATTATTATCTGCATCTGTTTTATGTATCTTCATATTTCCTGTTTGTTTTCTATTTTTTATCGTTAATGTATTAAATAAATTATCTGTTTGTCCTGCACTTGTACCTGTATTGTTTGATACTTGTTTATCTACTCTTATTTGTGCAGTATTTCCTGAGCCATTGCCTAGATTGCTTACCCATGTTATATTAGCACCTGCTAATATATATCCATAATTATCTCCAATTGATACCTCTGAAACACTATATGTTCCCACTAATAAATTATAAATTCTTATATTTCCACTGTTATCTGTAATAAATTGTGTTGCTTTATTGGTGTCTGTGGTTGTTTGAATACTTCCTAAATGAATTGTTCCTGTTACTTTGCTTTGTGTAACTCCGCTTGTATTTACTGCAATAATATATCTTCCTTGACTATCTTTTATTTTGAATGATACACCTGATAATGCATATTGACTATTATCTGCATCTACTTTATGTATCTTCATATTTCCTGTTTGTTTTCTATTTTTTAACGTTATAGATGCTGTTTGCCCATTTGATATTGAAACTGATACATTATTTGCTAAAATCGTATATCCATAATTTGGATTTTTCTTTTCAATAATTTCATAATTACCAACATCTAAACCATTAACAACTATTTTTCCCGTTGTTGCGTTTGTTACAAAAGTTGTACCATTTGCTTCATTTGTTGTATATGCATTTAATGGATCTGTAATAGCATATGAACTACTTGATATTTTATTTGCTATTACATATCTGTTTGTATCTTTATTTCTAATCTTAAATTCTACATTTCCTAATTTGGTATTAAAATTATCTTCATCAACCTTTTCGATTGATAGGTTTCCTATTTTTCTATAGTCTTTAATTTTTATTTTTGTGATTACATTATTTTCACCTTTTAGTTGAACATTAATCGGTCCTGTTATATTATAATCTACATATAAATTTGATTCGCCAGTATATCCATATTCTACAGTTGCACTAACTATCTTTGTCTGGTAATTTGTAGCATCTGAATTGATTTCTTCTATATAATAACTATGCTCTACAGATATATTGTCTAATGTAACTGTTCCATTTGCTGATGTAAATATAGTAGTTGCATTTTCTGCACTTTCTGAATAAGATGTATTTCCGTCAAGTGTTATAGTTACTTGATCTCTAATTTCATTTACATTGTTTATTCTCATATATCGTCTTGTATTTCCTTCCAAGCGATATATTTTAAATCCTAAAGCATTTACATTTTCATAACTCTGTATTCCTGTATATGTACCCTCTTTTTGAACAGTTAATTTTCCTAAACTATTTCTCGCTGAAAGTGTAATACTATCATTTGTTGTTTCTGTTATAATTTCACCATCACCTCTGAAAACAGCCGTTCCTTGTCCTCTATTAGAACCTATGAAAATAACTCTAGCTTTAATAAAGCCTGTTGTTTGTTCTCCTGTAACTGGATTTGTAATAATTCCTCCACCTGCTGTTCCTTGTGTATTGATTGTAACAGAAGGATATAAACTAGTTAATGTACTATTGGTAACAATATAAAAATTATTTCCATTCATTGGTATACCCCAAATGCCTTGTATATCTCCTCCTATTGCATTAGAAAAACCTACTACAGCTGGCCAATTATATCCATCTTGTATACTAACACCACTAATTGTTCCACCTTCTGCATACATATTAAATGGTCCTATATAGCTATAACTTATTCCATAAGGATCTTGTGCTATTACTACAGAAGCATTACTATCATTTCCATATGTAATACGTGCACTAGACCCAACTACTTCACTATTTGCATATTGATCAGCATATGCCAATACAGTTGCACCTGAACTTGCCGCAGTATCTAAGTAAGCATCTCCATCATTTTTTTTCAAACTAAAATTCCCAATTAAATATTGTAAATCTGTTGTTGTATAGAAATAATAAAATGCATCTCTAGGTCCGTGTAAACGTGAACCTATTAACCCTGTTCCTGGATCTACTGTGGCAGCATATGCTAAATATGCTAATTTTTTTGCATTAAAATCATTATCCTGGTTTGATACACCATCTTGATTATAAATAGATGTACTATACTTACCTTTTTCATCACGATTAATGTCAATAATACTCATAATTCTATTATAACCACCTACACCTGTAACTCTTCTATCAGCAAGACATATCCATTGTGTTTTATCATTTGCTCCAGAATAGTCATTGATTCTATCATCTACTTGATAATTGTCCCAGAAGGCAGGGTCATTTGCAGCTGCTTGATCTGATATCTCTGAAGCTGTAAATACATTATAAGCATGAACTATACTTGTCAACATGAAAATTATAAAAAGTGCTATCACTATAATAGAAAGTTCTATAATTTGCCTTTTATGTATATTTTTCATAATACCCCTCCTTCTATATTTTTCTTTCATTTGGTCTTAATATTTTTTTATTAATTATGAAAACTGTTACTGCTGTTACAATTAAAATTGTCATAATGATTGATATAAATATAATCATTCTACCTGTTCCTACAGTTATAATAACTTCTGCTCTTCCATAATCATCTTCTGAAGCATTATTATTTCCCGGTGTTGAATCTGTATCATTAATGCCTAAAGAATTTGATGCTTCTTCAATTTCCGCTGTATTGATAATTGTTCCTGTATTATCACCTGTTACTGTTTTTGTTAATACTAATTCTACAGTCTGTGTTTGTCCCGGCTCTATAGCTATATTTGATAAACTATTATTTTGTAGATTAGAATTTGCCTGATACCAATTTTTATTCAATTCTGAACTAAAACTTAAATCAGATGGCATATAATCTACTAAGTTTTGAACATATCCAGCTATTTCTCCTGTATTTTTTATTTGGACTATATATTTAATAATAACAGTTGCATTATTAATTTCCTTTGATGGTATTTCTACTTTTACTAAATTTTGATTATTATATCCATATTTTGTTGTACTTTTATTTGTTTGTACAACAATCTCACTTACATATTTGTTTAATTCTAAATCAAATGTTGATACTTCCATTAATCCTATATCTATGTTTTCTATATTTGAAGAATTTACATTAATTGTATCTGTAGCCCCTACTGTAATATTTGTACCATCAATTGTAATTGTTTTATTTATAACATCTGAATTTTCATTTTCTTGAACACCTTGTTTTCTATATTCTGTAAGTCTATACATTTGCGTATTATATGTAAATACTAAAATATAACTTCCTTGTGTGACATGAATCTCATATTGTCCATTTTCTGAAGTAGTTGCATTTACTCCTTCTACATAATTTCCTGTATTTGCGTCTATTACACTAACACCAACACCAGATAAGATTTCCTCTTGTGCATCTCTTCTGCCGTCTTTATTTGCATCTATCCATGCAGTACCACTAATTGTATAAGTTTTCTCTTCACTAGGGTTGTCTGGATTATCTGGATTGTCTGGGTTATCTGGGTCTGGATTGTCCGGATTATCTGGATCTGGGTTGTCTGGATTATCTGGATCTGGGTCGTCTGGATTATCTGGATCTGGGTTGTCTGGATCCGGATCATCTGGGTTTGGATTGTCTGGATCTTCTGTTTTCACAACTTTGTACACAATATCATTAGATGTTATATCTCCTGCTATAGTAGAAACTGTTAAGTTATTTACTAATTCACCATTTTCTAATTCTGAAATATCCGCATGACCAGATATTTCTAAAATACTAGTAGCATTTCCTTCTATGGTATATCCTTCTACATATACATCTCCTGCCTCTAATGTTTTACCATCTAAAGTGACTGTATCAACATAAATACCTTTTGGAATATAGTCATATAAAGTTGTAACAATCGCATTTGCTCTCATATTTTTAATATAAAATGTATATATAATGTCTTGTCCATCTTCTATTGTTGTATTCGTTTCTGGATTTGCTACTTGCATAATCTCTACCCATGCTGCTTCTTCTCTTTGTATTAAAAATTGCTTTTCGGATTGCACACCATATTTCCATTCATATGTATAACCACTATCTTCTTCCGCTAATTTTCCATAAGTAACATCTACTATATTATTAACAGAATCTGTTGTAATCCATTCACTATCTATTTCTATAGTCATCGTAATTTCTATGCTTGATTGTCCAGATAATAATGTTTCTCCTGTTAATCTATTTTCATATATTTTAAATTCTATATCTTCATTGTCTTCTAAATTGTCCACTATTGGTATTTGTATTTCTTCATTGCCAACAATTCCTTTTGCACTTTTAACTGTAAATCCTTTTGGTAATGTATCAAATACCCCAAAACTTAATTCTTCATCTTCATTATTATGAACCTTGATTGTTAAATCAAAAGTATCCTCATCTTTTAACTTTACATCATCTGCTATATTAGCAACTTGTTCCACTGATATATTTCTTTTTTCATTTAATACTTTTACAATGGCTGTATTAGAAACGTACGTATGATTTGTTGTCATTTCAAACATGAAAGCAAAATTTTCTTCTTTTTCTATGTGTTCATCTACTTGAACATATAGTTCTAATTCAGTTATTTCTCCTTTTTTCATACTTAGCATATCAAATGTAAGTTCATTATTTTCTTTATCATAAGCAAGATTTTCTAATTTTTCTCTACCTGCTGTTGAATCTTCTTCTCCATTAATTGTCGTTTGTGCCCAAATTAAGTCTGTTCCTGAATTACAATATATTTTATCTGGTAATTGAATTTTTCCTTTTATACGTTCTAAGTCCTCTCCTGAAATATTTTCAACTTTTATATTTAATTGCAATTTTTGTCCTAAATAAATTGTTTCTTCTTCATAATATGAATTGCTAATAGTTAATTTAAGTTCTGCTTGTTTGATATTATTTTTAATTGTTGAGAAATTTGCAGCCTCCATATCATCAGCTGTTATTTGAATATCTCCATATGTCTGCTTATCCTCTCCTTCTACTTCTGAAGCAACAATTTCATAAGAAATAATTGTGCTTTCTCCATTAGCTAAACTTTCTATTGTTGCAAAGTTATTTACATTTGTGTCTAACTCATCATAACGGTGATATATTTTTGTAAAATCTTCTCCTAATACAGGGTCAAATGCTTCTTCTCCAATTAATCCATAAATATTTCCATTCGTTTGTGTTGCTTTTACATGTATATTTTTTAAATCTTTTCCTGTGCTATTTGTTATTTTCATTGTATACAAAATCTTTTGACCCTCATATACAGAATCTCCATCTCCTAGTTCTGCTCCTCCTGAAATTGTAGATAATTCTATATTTATACCATTTCCTACTTTTTCTTCTATAGTATTAGCTAGTGCTGAAATATTATTTGTTATTAAATTTTCTGATTTTGCTCCTATTTTTGATGTTTGTGTATTTACATTTCCTAAATATGTATACATTACATCTGTTAATGCGTACATTGTTTGACCATATCCAACATTTTCTGGTATTTGAATTGTATATTGAATTGCAATTGCTTGACCTGGTGTCATTTTATCTAATTTAATCATATATGAACTTGCATTTGTATAATCTTGTGTCCATGACGTATCATCTTTTGTTGCCGTACTACTTTGAGAATATAGAATTTCTACTCCGTTTAAATTTGCACGAATACTCTCTAATAATGTTGTATCAATTGTTCCGTCATATACACCTTTTTTAGGTATTCTTCCAATAATTGCAACATCATTAATTTCTACACCATAATTATTAATAATGGCTGTATTTACAGTTGCCTCTCTAGATCCTTTCTCTAAATCCAATACACCTACAGGAATATTATTATCTATTGTATAAATAGATTCTCCTGTCTCGTTATATCCTACCAAATTACTATATATCATCATTCCTTGTTTAGATTGTATATTAATCTCTGTAGCTGTTTGATAAGATTTCTCGTTACCATTTTCATTTGTATAGGTCATTGTAATATTTGATTTTTGACTAGGTGTTAATAATGTAAATTCTATATCTGCGTTGATGACAATAGATAATTCATTTATTTGATTTACATAGTCTGTTTGCTCTCCTGATAATGCAATCTGCATAACTTTTTGTCCGTTAGCATTCTCTTCTACTTTTGTATATTTTATCTCGAATGCATCCGCATAGACTGTATTTACTGATTTCACATCAATATTTGAAATTCCATTTGGTAATGTAATTTCTATAACAGGATTTTTGAATAAATCATATTTTTCAGATGATGTTTTTAAAGTTATTGTAAATTGTACATTTTCATTTTTTTGTAAAGTAGATAAATTTGTATTATTAATCTCTAATGTTGCTTCTGTTTTTGTATCTAATAAATGAATAGTTGCTTGTGTCTCTTCTGTTCCTAAATTCGTTTCTGCAACTTCATTTGTCGTAAATTGTGTTATTTCTTTTAATTGATTTCTTGTATATCCTGTATTTCCTTGTATATATTTTATATGATAAATTGTAAATTGTCCTTCTTCTACTGGTTTTGATGTTTCTATGACAATTCCTTTTTTAGGCTCTCCATATGTAATTTTTACATTTCCATTTTCATCGGTTTGTGAATCTTTATTTATTGTTTCAATTACATTTCCTGCCTCATCTTTTACATTGATATATCCATTTTCTCCAAATAGTTCTATAAATCGATTCTTATTGATTTGTGTTTCTTTATATAAAGTAATTTGATTAGCATCATATTGTCTTTCTTGGCTACCTATGAAATAAGAGTTTGTTGTACTTGCCTTTATGGTATCAATTAGTTCTGTATTTGATATTTCTATTACATTATTTTCTCTATATATTGTCTCATTTGCAGAATTTGCATATAAATATCCCTTATATACTTCTGGTGTTACTTGTTTATTAACACTTACAATGTTTCCTTTAAACTCTAAGTTTACTTCTTGTTCATCTGTTTTTTGTATAGTTTCTTTTGTAAATAATTTTGTATTCATTTCTATTTGTAAATTGATTGTATTTATGTCTTCTTTTGCTGCTTTATCATATATATAGATAACCTTATATTCATTTATATCACTATTCCATGTTGTATTTCCTTCTGCATCTGTGTTGCTTGGTTTTGTTATCGTTAATTGTCCATCTTCTTTATTGTATTGAATATTGCTATCTTCTAATTTCTTTCCGTTTGAAAGTACTTCCACTGCATTTGGTAAAAGATTATTCATTTTAGGTGCATTAATTTTTAATTGTTCTGTTTCTCTTGGTAAACTACTATTTTCAATTGTAGATGTTATTTGTTGTTGCATAAGTAGTCCGTTTTCACCTAAATCTATGAATTTTTCTACACTTTGAGAAATGACTACGTCTGTATTATCTGTCCAATCAAGCTTTATGATTTTACTTCCTTCTAATTGTTCTTCTTTTTCTTCCTCTTTATAAGTTCCTGTCAATAGAACGGTACTTTCTTTTGAAAAGTATTCCGCATTTATCGTATCTTTTTTATCAAATTCGATTGGAATTTCTAATTCTACATCATTATTATAAATAACTGAATTTAATTGTATTTCATTTGTTTGTTTATTTATACTTTTTATATATGCATTAGAATAGTCATTATCTTTTATTTTAAAGTTTGCATTATCAATTTTTATTTTAGCATTATCTAAGCTACCTTTTTCTAAAACACTAACTTGCACATATAAATATACTTGATTATCACTAATGTTTGCTTGTCTATAATGCATATTTCCACTATCTGTTTTAAAATAAGCATCAAAAGTAACATCAGCAATATTGGTATTGTTATTTTGTGTTTCTAACTCATCTGCCAATGCAATTACAATATGGTATCCTAAAAACAATACATTTAGTGATGTTAATGTTAATATTAGTGTAACAACTGTTACTATTTTCAAAATCTTTTCTTTCATAAACAACTACTCCCTCACACATATTTGATACTATTCTTATCCTATATTAGCTTTTAGGGATATAAAAATCAATATTAAATTTTTCCAATTACTTTTTTATTACAAAATTTTTCTTAGATACCCTTACGGATAGTATTTTCCCATTATCTTGGTTCCATTGTTTTAAAATTTCTTTACATTTTTATTACATTTTTTATATTTTCTGATAAAAATATGCTTCTTTCGTTATTTGCGTATGTTTTTCGTTATTTTTTGCACTTAATATCCATTTTTGGTGATACATAAAAAAATGAGATTGCATTAATCAATCTCATTTTTTTGTATTTGATTTACCCATTATTTGTTTAGTACTTTTTTCTTAATGAATACAATACCTGTTCCTATGATAACACATGCTGCTATACCAATGACTATTGGAATTATATAATTTAAGTTTTCACCTGTATTTGGTGTGATAATAACTGTTTCTGCCATATCATCATCTGGTTCTACTGATGGTCCTGTACTTGGAATATAATTTCCCGGTGTTGATGTTAAGTCAGATCCACCTGTTTTATCAACTTTTACAATTTCTGTCTCATTATTTAATTCAATGTCTTCTGATGCAGATAATAATTTTGAAACATTTAGCATAACTGTTGCATTTTGTGTAGGCTCTAAATTGTATCTACTTAAAGATTCTGTATATAATATTGTCTTTTCATTTATTGTAGAATTTTCATCATTATATACTACCTCTGCTAAATCGAGTCTACCATCATCACTTTGTATTACTTCCCAATCTGGGTTATCTGTTGTACTAAAGCTCCAATCATTATCTAAGTAATCTACAATTGCTGATGGTGTGATAGTAACAACACTACCTTCTATAATTCCATATTTATAATAGTTTTCAGATAAATAATCTAATTCACTATTATTATCTGTCCTGATTTCATAACTAATTTCTAGTCTTGCACCTTCAATTAACTCACTATCCATCTCTAATCTAATTAATCCATTTTGTGGTGATGAATTTTCTGAAGGTGGAATATATGTTATACTTGAAGTTTGTCCTTCTAATGTACCATCTTCTTTTACTTCGAAGTTTGTTAATACTATACCATTTGCTAAAGTAACCTTCATTGTTTTTACACGTTTATTTAAGGTTAAATCTTGTCTTGCTCTTTCTACAATACCAAAATCAATATTCTCAATTCTATATACATATCTATCTCCTGCTGATGCTGTATAGGTTGTTTCATATTCTACACCAATTCCCATTGTTGGCGTTGTTGAATCCATTTTATCAATTGTTGTCTGTGTAGAATTTGTAATTTGTTTTAATTCATTATCAATATCTAATCTTGTTTGATAATCATCTACTGCATCAGTCCATCTTGTATCTATGTCTGTTTTATACCATTCTTTATTTGCCATATTGGTATCATATCTGTCTTTACCATATACAGTTCCTTTATAATTTTGTACAGTATATGTTGTATCTCCCCAAGTATAAGTTATTGTATAATCTCCCGGTATAAAATCTGAAATATAGAAATCTCCATTTTCATCTGTTGTTGCTGTATATACTTTTCCACTTCCCGTGTTCTCCTTAAGAGTTACTGTAACACCTTGTATTCCTGTCTCTCCATCTTCATAAGCTCCACTACCTTGTCTAATTTGTCCTGTTAATAACTCTCCTGACGTAGAATCTAGGAATACTTTACCGGCTATTTCTCTTGCGTCAGCTACTTCTAATTTTAATGATGGGCTTGAATCTGTGTCATCTTCATATGTTGCTCTGTCCCCCGGTACTGCATTTCCCGGATTTGAATCCACATCTACACCTGCATAAGCATTTCCATTTTCATCAAATGTTGAATATGAATTAATTTCTACAACATTGTCTAAGTTTTCTCCATCATTTAATATATTGATGACTGCTTCTCTACTTAATTCAAATTGCACATAAATTTCAGTTTGTGTTTGTGCCTCTATTTTTGAATTTGTATAAATAATTGCTTTTGAATATGCATCATTATAACCTTCTTGTGCATAATCTATATTTCCTGTAATCATACCTTCTTGATTAATTCCTGTTCCCACTGCTGTCATTGTATATCTACTATCAAAATAATCTACTAAATTATTTACTTGTGATGTTAAACTTGTTGATTCATTTCTTACTGCAATTTTATATGTTATATATACTTTTAATTCTTTGCTCTTATCTTGTTCATTGATATATTCATAATCTGCTTTGTAAATTGCTCTTGTATAAGTTTGACTTGCATATTCACTTCCAAATTTAACACCTACATTAAATCCATCTCCATATTCTCCTTGATTTTGGAATCTTTGGTCATATTCATATATATGTTGATATCCATTAATAGCAAGTCTTACATTTTTCATATCTTTAATCAATGCTAAATCTGGTTGTTCTCTTTCATATAATCCTAAGTTGATATATGGTATTTCTTCCATTCCATATTCAAATTGGTCTTTTATGCTATAACCAGTTTCATCTGTATTTGCCGTTATTGGGTATTGACCAACTGGTAATCCTTCATTAACTAATGTTGAGGTATGTTGTTCTCTATCTTTTAAATATGTTAATTCGTGTACTCTATTTCCATTTTCATCTAAAGTAATACCTGTTGTTTCAGAAGTTCCTTCTATTGTGCTAAAATCTTTATTAAATTCACTTCTTGTTTCAGGATTTTCTGCTGCCTTAGAACCATTATCTACATCTATATGTGGAACAACATTTGTATAAGTTAGTCCATCATATTTAAATTCCATATAATAGTTTTGTAAATCTTCTATTCTAACATTTACAAATTGATAATATCTTAAGATTCCATCTCCTAATTGAATTTCTTTTGTTTTAGCTCTAAATTCATTTCCGTCGTCATCTTTTACAACTTCTCCTGTTCTTCTATCAATTAGTCTAACAACAACATCTTCCATTAATATGTCTTCTGAATCATAATCATTATCTCTATATAAATCATTTCTCTCAGATTGTTTTGCATATTGTTTGTCTAGCCATACATATCCAGAAAGTTTTACATAAACTTGTGTATTTTCTATCACAAATTCTTCTGTCTTATCTATTACAACAGTTCCTTCTATGCCTTCTGATATAATCTCATATCCATAATTTGGATTTTTAGTTTCATATGCTACATATGTACCTACAACTAAATTTTCAATAAAAATTTCACCATTTTCATCAGTAACAAATTCTGTTGCTTGGTTTTCTTCTACATAAGTAATAGTTCCATCTGCTGCTTTATGTACATATTTTCCAGTATCTTTATTTTGAATTTTAAATCCAACACCTTGTAATTTGATTTCATGATTATCTTTATTTACTTTGATAACTTTTAAATTTCCTAGTAAATCTATATCATATTCAAAAGGTGTTTCATATTCATATGGTGTATCATATGGTTCTCTATATATCATATTCTGATAGTTGTACCCGCTTTGTGATTCTAAAAACCAAATTGTTACACCTTTTACAGATACACTTCCTTTGGCTGTAATTGTTGTTATTTTGTTAATTCCACTGCTAATTGGTATAGCTATATAGAAATCTTTTCCTGACTTTATGTCCCCAATACCAATTTCACTTTCTGTTGTCCCATTATATGTAGTAAATTTTAATCCACTTACCAAATCTCCATTTTGATTTTTTACACCGATTTCACTTAAAGTTCCTGAAAAGTACCAATTAAATGGTCCTACTTTTATATAATTTCCATCAGATTTCACACTTAAATTTTCTTTTTTCGTATTATCTGATATTCCAAGATTTGCTACTTCATTTGCGTAATCAGATGATTGAGAATCTAAATAAGAATTACTTCCAGACACATTGCTTGCAAATCCATCATATAAACCTGCATGATATTGACCTACATTTTTCATCCATGTATGCATATAATTCCATATAGCATTTTGCACTGGTCCAGACTGTTTATATGCTCCATTATCTGCTGACAAAATATGTGCTAATTTTGCATTATACCAACTTTCTATACTTTTTCCTGTATGATCTGTTGACGTATTTCCTCGTATATCCACTTGAGATATAACTTTATATGTTAATGTTCCACGCATTGACTGATGATGTTCTACACAAAATAGATTTGAATCTTCTAAATAATCACTAAATGTTATAGTAACATCTTGTCCTACAGTATATGATGCTGCTTTTGATATATTGGTATATCCTATAACTGCTATTATTATCATTATTAGAGTAACTAGCATTTTTTTCATTTTATTCATTTCCTATTCCCTCCTTTCTTACTGTTCTTCTTTTGAATTTTTTCTTATTACAATGATTCCTGCTGTAATTCCTGCTACTACAACAATTGCTATAATGATTCCTATTGACATATATACAACTCCACCAGTTCTAATACTAATAATAACATCTGCTGCTCCTGTGTCATTCTCTCCAGCTACATTATTTCCCGGTGTTGAGTTTTCATCTTCAAATCCTAAATTATTATAGTCTTCATAAATTTCTGCATTATTTCTTGATACAACATTATCTTCTCCCATTTTCTTGGTTAATGTCAATGTTACGGTTTTTGATTCTCCCGGATTGATAATTTCATTTCCTAATGTTGTTGTATATAAAGAATTACCTTCTTCATACCAGTCTTTATTTAATTCTGAACTAAATTCCAAATCACTTGGCATATAGTCTATAATACTTCTAGCATATCCTGCAACTTCTCCTACATTTGTCACCACAATGCTATATTCAATAATAACATTTGAACCTTGTATTTGTTTTGCATCCAACTCAATTTTGGCTGTTGTTGTATTATTGTACTCTCTAACTGTTGTTCCCGCAGAGTTTTGAACTAATATTCTACTAACATATTTATCTAATTTCAAATCAAAATTTTGTAACTCAATCAATCCAATATTAATATCTGATATATTCTCATTATCAATACTAATCATATCTGTTGATGCTACCTCTTGTCTTTCATCTCCTATTAGTAATTCATTTAACCTTACATCAGAATTTTCTGCATCGCTAATTCCTTCTGCTTTATATTTTGTTAATGTATATTGATCTCGATTATATTCAAATATAACAATATATTGTCCATTTGCTATATTATCTAATACATACATTCCATTTTCATTTGTTGTCGTTGTTAATAAATCTCCTGAAGTATCTTTTACAAATTGATTTGTATCTACATTTAATAATTTTACAGTTACATTATCTAAAGTATTTTCTTCCTCGTCTTTCTTACCATTACCATTTGCATCATACCAAGCTAAACCACTAATCATTTGCTCTCCATCTGCGACATTTCCAGTATTATCTCCATTATTATCAGTATCTCCGTTATTATCTCCTGAAGTATGATCTTCATCTACAACATCAGCTTCTATAATATGATTTAACTCAGATGTACTTGCAATTTCTTCTCCATATATGCTAGCAACTGCTCTATTAGTAATCGTTTCTGCTTCTGTTCTACCTTCTGAATAATTAACAACTGTTTCTATTACAATTGTCATAGTTTCATTTGCTGGTATTTCATTTTGTATTTCTACACTATTTGATGCTACTTGTACTTCTTCTCCATTTTTTGTTACTTTGTTAATTGTTAATTGAGAAGGAATTTCATCTCTTATAACAAGTCCTGATGTTTGAGATGTACTGTTATTTCTTACAGTAATTGTATATTGAATCATATCTCCTGATTTTACATATTTGTTTTCTGTATTTGTTTGCATTGTCATATCAATGTCAAAACTATTTACTTTATCTGTCCAAGAGTTTGATTGGTATTCTTTTTGTCCATCTGATGAAATTACTGAAAAATCAATTGTATCTACGGTATTGTCTGGCATCTTATTAATTATCATATTATAACTTAATACCTTTAATTCTCCCGGTGCCAATGTTCCAATATTAATTTCATCACTATATTCTATAATTTCTGATTGTGTATCCTCATTAATTGCACTATCATTTCCTTCTTTTACATCTATCGTTTCTCCTGTTGATATTGGATATAATTCATCATCATTAACTTCATTTTCACTCATTCCTGAAATTAATGTTAATCTTGCTACATCTAAATTTTCAGATTTATTTGTTTTTACAGTAACATTTTCAATTGTCTCAGATGATATATTTTTTATAATTGCAAAGTACTCTACCATACCAGCTTCATATAAATCAACTTTTCTGTCTGTTACTCTTTTTACCATTGTTCTTAAATTTCCTGACTCTGATAATACTTTTAATTCATTAGTCTCTTGAGTAACATCCAAATAGTTAATTTCAACTGTATTTGCTATTGAAGTATTTTCAGCCGTATTTGAACTTACCATAACCTCATATTCAACATATTTTACTTCTCCAACAGCTAAACTATCAATTGTTGCCTCAAATTTATCTGCATCAACACCTTTATAATATGAAGCACCTGTATATTCATAATTATCTACTGGTTTTACTAATATAGTTCCTTCTGGTATCATTCCTGTTACTTTTACATTTGTCACATTTTCTGAACCAACATTAGATACTTGTATTCTATATTTAATGACTTCACCATTTTTTATTGTATCTAAATTTGTTAATTCTTTACCTGCTAAAGTCGCTGTTAATTTACTTTCTAATTTTGGTCCAATACCTGTTCCCATCTCAATTGTAGTTGCTTTTACTGTATTTTCATTTTTTGCTTGCCCTTTTGTATATGTAACTTCATATCCTTCTTTTGCTACTTGATTATATTCTAGATTTTCTGGTATCTCTATCATATATGATCCATTAACAACTGTTCTTGAATCAATTTTGTCCATTACAATTAAATATTTCTTTACTGTTTCTGGATTTGATATATTTTGACTCCATCCATTTTCTGTATTATTTATATCTGTTGTTGCATTTTCATTTTCTGTATAATATACTGTACCATTATTTACATTAATACCATTTACAACTTTGATATTCATTGTGTTTTGTTCTGTCTTTGTTGGGAATGTTCCCATTACATTAACATTCTCTACATTTTCTTCATTGTTATTTATAATTTCAAAATCTACTTCAACTTGTCTACTCTCTGCTCCTCTTGCTAAACTTACATTTGCTGTTTCTTCTTCACCTACAGTTTCTATATTTAAGGCTTTAATGCTGTTAATTGCTGTTACATCTTTTGGAGCAACAATTTCTAATTCTTTAGAAATTTTTCCTATTTCTTCATTATTTGCATACCCATTTGCTTTTTCGTTTGTATATGTCACATAAATATTTTCTGGTTTTGCAATAGATGTTCTATTAACATTTATTGTTGCATTGATAATTATATTTGCACCTTCTACTGATTGTGCTTTATATGCAGTTTGCTCGCCTTCCATTTGAATGGTTATATATCTACCATCTACTGAATAGTTTGCAATTTTCAATTCCTCTTCATATAGTAAATCTATACTGTTAATTTGGATATTTTCTACTTGCTCTGGTAATTCTATTGTAAATGTTGGATTTCTATATAAATCTCTAGATTCCTCATCTGTTTTTAAAATTAATTTCATTTCTATATCGTTTGCTATAACTGTTGATAACGAACTTCTATTTAATTCTAATTTTGTCTCTGTTACTGACTCATCTAATTGTATTTTCATTTCTGTTTCGGCTTTTATACCCATTGTATATGTTTGTTCTTTTGCTTCTATATTTTTTTCGTTATAATTATTATATCCATATACAATTTTTGTAGAAATCATATTTGCTGCTCTTACAACATTTATATCAGAAGACCCTATTGTCTTTGTATGATTAAATTCTAAATTTCCTTCAGCAATTGGTTTAGAAGTTCTAATTTCTATTCCTTTTGGTTCTCTTCCTGTATAATCAATTACAAAATTTCCATTTTCATCTGTTTCCATATCGTTATTTATTGTAACCAATAGTTGATTATTTTCATTATAAATTTCAATTTTTCCTTCTTCGCCAAAAATTTTATCGAAACTTTCTTTATTAATAGTTGTTGTATTATAATATATATTACCTTCTATTTCTCCTTCAGGTAATATATATCTACTAGCTTCCTCTTTTATAGATACATATTCTTCGATGTTTGCAAGGTTAACATCTAATGTAGTCTTACTATTATATTTTCTATCTATTCCTGAATATAATTTTCCTTTATAAATATTTTTTTCTGCATTGTTTGCTTTTACTTCTATTGTAGAATCAACCTCTTTATTTGTTAATGTGACTGCCCCTACATTCGAATTTAATTCTTTGTCATTATATAAAGTTAATGTTTCTTCAGAAAGGATTTTTACATTTTCTAAATTAACATCTGCATCATAAATATATGTTAATATGACATTTTCATTTCCTTGTTTCTTCCATAATATTTGATTATCTTTTGATTTTTCATTTTTTAATGTTATTTCTACATAACCATTTTCATATTTATATTCAGATGCTGACATTGTGTTTAAATGAATATCTCTTCTAATTTCTGGTAATTTCCCATCAATCTCTGGAACATTAATTTTAGTATAAATTTCTTTTACTGGATAATTTTCCTCTTTTAATCCCATATTAAATGATAATTGTAAAACTCTTTTATCTTCTCCAGATATTTTTATAACTTTATTTGTTATAATTTGTATACTATTTTCAATATTATCATTTGTATTTGTTTCTACTAATTGCATAGAAACATTTCTTGTAGCTTTTATTTGGATGTCCTTTTCTGTACTATCTCTATAAATACCTGTCAATGTTAATTCACTTTCACAATTTAACATATTTAAATCTATTGTTTCATCATTAACTGGTTTTATCTTTACTTCTATCTCTGCAGAAGTTCCTGCATTTATTTGATTTAAATATATTTTATTATCTGCTACATTACTTACAAAGTCACTTTCTGAACTTACCAGATTGAAATTTGCATTTGAAAGTGCAACTTCTCCCATAAAGAATCCTTCTTTATTTACATTTACAGATACATATAAAGAAGTTTCCTGCATATCTGCTGTTCTTTCTAGTGTAGTGGTCTTTTCTCCATCAGCATTTTTAAAATATGCACTAAATTCTATATTTTTATGGTTTGTTGACATATTATCTGATGCATAAGATATAAGACTTGAACCTAAAAATAAAAAATTAGTCATTGTTAGTGTCATTATTAATATAATAATTACACTCGTTTTTAAGATTTTGTTTCTCATATTTGTACCTCCTCTAAAAAACTAAATTCTTGTTTTTAATCACAATTTCAGCATTTTAAATTTTACAATCATACCTAATATCAATTATACCTTTTTTTTGTTGATTTTTCAAGCTTTTCCATGGTTTTTTTGTGGTTTTTTTACATTTTTGTTACAATATAGTTACAATTCAGTATTCCATTAGGCAAATACATGTATAATATATTTTAAGCGAGTTTCGTGGGGACCGACACGATACTCGCTTAAAATATATTATACATGTATTAGCCTAATGGAATACTGAGAAGCTCATATTTTTATATTTAATAAATGCTATCTTGTTACAGTTTTCTAAATCTTGCATATTATATTACATAGAAATTTATATTTTGAATATATATTTTATGAGGTGGTAAATTTGGATAACTTTAATATTGATAAAAACACAATGGATAAGTTAAATTCTATGTTAAAAAATGGAAATCTAAATGATATGATTTCACAAATTCCTCCAGATGCTATTAAGAATTTTTCAAATATGATGCAATCTAATACAAACTCTACAGAATCTACCAGTCAAACACATAATGATAGTAAAAATACTGAAAAATCTGACAATTTAAATAGTTCTGCTAATTCAAATACTTTTGATTTTAGCAATATTGATATAAATACTATGATGAAAATAAAATCTGTAATGGAAAAAATGAATCATTCTTCTGATCCAAGGTCTAATTTATTGCAATCTTTAAAGCCTTATTTAAGAGATGAAAAAAAAAGTAAGTTAGATCAATATTCTAAGTTGTTAGATATGACTACTTTAATGGAATTATTCAATCAAAATAATAATAAGGAGAATACCAGTGATAAATAATATTCCTTTTTTCAGATTTCCCTTTTATGGTCGTCCTCAATCTTATTCACAAAATATATATTATCCCTCTAACAGCATAACAAAAAATCATCATGTACATCATCATAATTCCCAAAAGCCTACGGAAATAAGTAAAATCGAAAAATCTGAGCAGAATAATACCGAAAATCAAGAAGAAAAAAATTCACCTAAATATAGTTCTATTGGCCCTATTTTACTTAATATAAATGGTTTTTCTAACAAAGAAGAACCTTTACTAGTATTTTCTGGTTTAAAACTATATTTAGATGATATTATCATTTTAGCTTTATTATTTTTTCTATATAAGGAAGATGTCAAAGATGATATATTATTTATATTATTAATTTTACTATTAATTACCTAGATTTTTTATCTATTCTATTATAATATTATCATCTATAATACTAACATATGCTTGCTTATGTAATGGCTCCTCATCCCTATCTATTTCTTTTACAATATTTGCAATTCGAATTTGCACTGTATCTAATAAACCTGCTGAAATAATTGCCTGTTTATTTCCTTTTGCTCCCGCATGTGCTAATCCTCTTAATGCACCTAATACCACTATATTATCAGATGCCATCACTTCTGCACCAGAATTGACATCTCCAAGTATCACTAAACTTCCTTCTGATTCCATTTTTTGTCCTGAACGTAATGAACCTTTATGGAATTTTGTTTCAGAGATGGCAATCTCTTTATTAAAAGTTCTCGTTATACTTGACAGCCCTAGAGATTTTGGCATATCAAAATCAATTTCTACATCTATATTGCTTTTTATTAATTCTTGGATTTGATCAATTTCTTTATTTTTCAAGACTTTTCCTGTAACTTTAATTGGTGTCTTTTCATTTTTATACATTTTCTTAAGTTCAGAAATCTTTTTTCTTAAGTTATCCATGATTTCTTGCTGTTCAGCCTCATCACTAATTTTTATTAAAATTTCATTTTTTCTTAAATTAATACTTACACAATTTTTCATTTTTACATCCTTCCTTATCTTAAAGATTGGTTATAATTTGTAGCACTCATATCTTCTTGAACTTCTTGTGTATTCATTCCAAAATATTCTTCCATAATATCTCTTACAACTTCTG
Source organism: uncultured Clostridia bacterium (assembly GCA_904419495.1). GTDB lineage: Bacteria > Bacillota > Clostridia > TANB77 > CAG-508 > CAG-269. The sequence goes on from CAJFRV010000002.1 coordinate 65,494, forward strand.
CCGTATAATTTCCATGTCCTCCATTTTCAACCATAACTACTACTGCAATCTCAGGATCTTCGAATGGTGCAAATCCTGCAAACCATCCATGTACTACTTCTTGTTCATTTTCTCCTATAGCTTCAGCTGAACCTGTTTTTCCTCCAACAGATATACCAAAGTCTTGAAACCTTACATAAGCAGTTCCTGTTGTATCACTTGTAACAGATTTCATTCCTTCCAATATAGCATTCAAATTTTCCTGATGAATTTCTAATTGTTCGGTCTGTTCTTCTTGTAATCCTAGTTTTTGATTTACAAAATTATTAATTTCTTCTGTAGATGCTTCTGTTCCATCCGGTTTAATAATACTTTTTACAATTGATACATCAATATCATGCCCACCATTTGCTAGCATACTAATATATTTTGCCATTTGTAATGGACTAAAACTATCTAATCCTTGTCCGATTGAAGCATTAATGGTTTGCCCTTTTGACCATAAGACATTTACTGTTTCTGCATATTCTGGAGTTGCCATTGCTCCTGATGTTTCACTTGGCAATTCGACCCCTGTCTTCACACCTAATCCAAAATACTTTGCATATTTTGCTAATGTTTCAATTCCCATTCTATCTCCTGTTTCATAAAAGAAATAGTTGCATGATCTTTCTATTGCCTGTGATACATTTAAATATCCATGACCTCTATGATAATCTGTATAATACCAACATGGCCATGTCTCTCCATATTTTGCATATATACCTGTATCATTTATCTTTTCTGTTCTTGTAACTGCTCCTGATTCTAATCCTGCAATTGCTGTTACCATTTTGAAAATAGATCCGGGTGGATATGCATTTTGTACTGCCTTATTCATTAATGGCTTTGCAGGATCTGTATTATATTGATTCCATTTATCTGTACTAATACCATTTACAAAATCTGCTGGGTCATAATTTGGATAACTTGCCATTGCCAATATTTCACCTGTTTTTACATTCATAACAACACAACTACCAGCTTTTGTATCAAAAGTTTGTGAAAATCCTCCAGATGCTATTTTTTGAATGTTAGCCTCTAAAGCCTGTTCTGTTACTTTTTGCAAATTAGAATCAATTGTTAGTACGATATCACTTCCTGCAACTGCCTCTTCTGAAGTGTACTCAGAAGTAATTGTTCCATCAACCGCCATGTCTATTTGTTTTGTACCATCTTGTCCTTTTAAATATTCTTCAAAAACATATTCTATTCCTGTTTTTCCTATAATGTCATTTTGATTATATGTATCTTTTCTCTTTTCATATTCCTCAGAACTAATGGTTGATGCATATCCTAAAATATGAGAAGCAAGTACTCCTGAAGTATATTCTCTTACAGGCTCTGTTACAATATTAATTCCCGGAAATTTATCACTACTTTCTGAAAATTCCGCTACAGCTTCTCTTGGAATGCCTTCTGCTATTGTTAAGGCTTTTGTACTACTATATCCTGTAGTTGTAATTTCATATCTAATAGCTATAATTTTTCTAATTTCTCCTATATCTGTATTTTCAATATCATATTTATCTTTGAATTTATAAAAAGCTTCTTCAGCTGATATATTCTCTTCCAAGTCATACGTTTTCTTCCAATTAGTTAATGTTTCATCACTAATTGTAAATTCAAACGGATTTATTGATATTGGGAAAGAGTCTGCATACTTTATCTGATATTTCTCTAATAAATTTACAATATTTAATATAGAATCATTTAATTCTTTATCATCTATTTTTGTTTTATATAGCTCTACACTAAATTTCGTAGCATTTGTAACTAATGCTGTTCCTGTTCTATCTAATATTTCTCCTCTAGCTGCTTCTAAAGTAGTTTCCCTTGTTAATCTTGTATTAGATTCTTCCCTATATTCTGCCCCATGTACAATTTGTAAATTAAATAGTTGTATAATTAATACAATTCCAATCGCATATGTAAATACAGTCAAAATATTAAATCTTAAATTTAAATTGCTTCTTGATTTCTTGTTTTTTCTTTTAAAACTTAATCCCTTCAAAGCTTCACCTTCCTCTATTTCGGTGTTATATCTTTTCTGCTTTTTAATTAAAAGTACCTAGTTAAAATTTTATTACCTTTATATTCATTTTCAATACTATATCCAAATTTCTGAATTAATGGATATAAAATAATAACAATAATTAAATTATATATAATTTCAATTGCTAATATTTTTATAAAATTAATTATCTCTATATTGGTAGAAAGTACAACATAATTTAATATATAAACCAGTATTTCAAATATAAATGTTGTTCCTAATACCATGAACATAATTGTTGCTCTGCTATCTTTTGAAAAATTTTTATCAAATGTTGCTGCTAAAAATCCTATCACGCCTAGTCCTACTGCATTAATTCCAATCTGTGTTCCGATTGTTAGATCTAGAATTCCTCCTATAACAACACCATATACAATTCCAGTTATTCTATTTGAAAACAGACCTATAAACAAGATAAATATGACAAATAGATTTGGCATAACACGTGAGATAGTGAACCAATTAAAAAAATTTGACTGTAAGAAATATATAATAAAAGCAGTTAATATAAGACATATATTAATTGTTAATTTTTTCAATGTATTCACCTCTCTAATTATTTGTTATAACTAATACTGTATCAAGTTTATCAAAATTTACAGCTGTCTCTACAATAGCATATCTATCAGTTGCATTTCGAGTATTTACGACTCTTTTAATACTTCCTACATGGATTCCTTTAGGATATATACCTCCTAATCCTGAAGTTTCCACACTATCTCCTTGTATAATTCCATCATCATCTGGGATATACATTGCTTTTAATGCTGATTCCTCTTCTAAAGTTCCTTTACATACTATACTTTCGTCAGTTGTACTTAATGAACAACTAACAGAACTAGAAGTATCTACAATTGTTCTTACTTTTGCAGTATTATTCGTTACAGAAATAACATGTCCAACTAATCCTTGGTCAGCAATAACTGTCATATTTTCCTTAATGCCATCATCACTTCCTACATTAATAACTATTGTTTTTGAATAGTTACTAATATCTTTATTAATGATATATGCAGGTATTGTATTATATTCTCCATATTTTTCAGTCAAATCTAAATATTCTTTTAAAGTTTCATTTTCAGATTTTATGTTTTCTAGTTCTCTTAATGATTGTTCTAATTCACTATTCTTTTGTTTTAATTCTTCATTTTCTTCTTTTAGATTATTTATATCTGTAAAAAATGTACTATTTCCACTAATTTTATTTTTTAGATATGTTAAACCATTTTGCACTGGCATAACTAATTTGCTTGCCGCATTTTCTAAAAATGATATTTCGCTATCTGAATTTGAAAATACCACAATTAATATTAAAATAATAATCGTTATAACAATTCCTGCTATTTCCGCTTTTTTATTTTTATACATTTTCTACTCCTAACATTTTATTTTTTTCTTCTAGCATTAATTAACACTGTCTTTAATCTTTCTAAATCTTCTAAAGTCTTACCTGTTCCTCTAACAACACAATCTAGTGGTTCTTCTGCAATATATACTGGCATTCCAGTTTCTAAGCTTAATAATTTGTCCAAATTTTTTATTAAAGCTCCTCCACCTGCTAAAACAATTCCCTTTTCCATAATATCTGATGCTAATTCTGGTGGTGTTTTTTCTAATGTAATCTTTACAATTTCTACAATTTTTTGTATAGATTCCTTCATAGCTTCTTCTATTTGTGTTGATGTTACAGTAACAGTTCTTGGCAAACCATCTGTTAAATCTCTTCCTCTTACTTCCATTGACATTTCTGTCATTAATGGCATAGCACAACCAATTTGCATTTTAATTTGTTCTCCTGTTGTATCACCAATTGCCAAATTCATTTCTCGTTTTATATAATTCACAATATCTTCATCTAATTCGTCTCCTGCTATACGTAAAGAATGGCTAACAACAATTCCGCCTAATGAAATAACAGCAACTTCTGTTGTCCCTCCTCCAATATCTACAATAATGCTTCCACTTGGTTCTCCTACATCTAAAGAAGCTCCTATTGCTGCCGCCATAGGTTCTTCAATTAAATATACCTCTTTGGCTCCAGCTTGGATAACAGATTCTTCTACTGCTCTTTCTTCCACTTCTGTAATTCCAGATGGTACCCCAACGACAACTCTTGGCTTACCAATATTATATCTTCTTCCCACTTTCCCTATTAGATTTTTTAACATTAATTGTGTCGCTGTAAAATCAGCAATAACTCCATCTTTTAAAGGTCTTACTGCCTTAATCTGATCTGGTGTTCTTCCGAAGCATATCTTTAGCTTCTGTTCCTGTTGCTAATATATTTCCAGTTTTTCTGTCAATTGCCACTACAGATGGCTCTTTTAAAATGATCCCTTTTCCCTTTAATGTTACTAAGATATTTGCTGTTCCCAAATCAATGCCAATATCTTTTGATCCAAATGTAAAAAAATTCATATCCATTTCGTTCCTTTCATAAACTCATATTTCTCCATCTTTCGTTAATAATTTTGAAATGATACTTGTAAAATTCATGTTGCCAATAACAATATGGTCTAATAGTTCTATATCAAATACTTGTGTCATTTTAAAAAGTTTTTTCGTCATTTCTATATCTGCTTTACTAGGTGTAGAATCACCACTAGGATGATTGTGTGCTAAAATAATTTTAGCCACTTGCATTTTTATGGGTTCTGCTAAAATGTCTTTATAAGACATATTCACAGAATTTATTCCACCTTGTGCAATTGTTTTTATTCTTACAATTTCATTCTTATTATTTAACATAATTAATTTTACAAGTTCTTGCTTTTCTAGTCTCATTTCTTCCATAAGTAAATTTGCAATATCTTCTGGTTTTTTTATCTTTACTTTTTGATAATTTAATGGTGTTGTCATTCTTTTGGCTAATTCACATACTGCTTTTAATTGAATTGCTTTTACTTTTCCTATACCTTTTATATGCATCAATTCTGATAAAGTTATTTCTTTTAAAAAATCTAAATTATTATTCAAGTTTGGGTTTAAGTTTAATATTTTTTGTGCAATTGTTACTGACGATTCTTCTTTTGTTCCCGTTTTGATAATAATTGCTAATAGTTCTGCATTGGATAATACCGTTTCTCCATATAATTCCATTTTTTCATATGGACGTTCTGTTTCTGGTAATTGTTTTATTTTTATAGACAAAATATTCATCCTTTCTTTATCAATATTTTGCCCCTTTTTTAATTTTCAACTTGATATATTAAATTTGATACTATATTCATATATTCTAAAAAAATTTTACAAATGTGATTCACATTTTCTTATTGTATATTGTATACAATAGATAAGAAATATATAAATATAATATCAATTTACTACTACAAATTAAAAAATATTTTTCTTATATTTTCTTGTAAATTAAAATGGCAAGTAGCATTCCAATAATACTTGCTACACTAATTCTAAACATTAATGCAAATGTAATAGTTACCACACTTAAATCTAAAACAATTGGATCTTGTAATCCAAAAGTTTGACTATAAGAAAGCCACCATAACCAATCCACACTAGATGCTAATTGTCCTAATAATCCCCCTACTACTAATCCTGATAAAATAAATACAATTAATATCCATATATTCTTATCTTTTGTTGCCATTTTTATACCTCCAATTTAGCCCTTATTTCTTACGGCTATTTATTTTTCACATATTGGTATTATATATTGATTTAACATTTTTTTCAAGTAAAAACCTTTACTTTTTTCATATTTATATGGTATATTGTTTAATATTCAATTTTTTATTACCAAAATTTATACATTTAAATATAATAATAATAGTGCTATAATATAATTAATAGATTTTAAGGAGGCTTATTTATATATGAAAATTGAGAAACTGACTGAGGATAAGATTCGTGTTATTGTTAATTCAGAAGATTTAAAAAATAACAATCTTGACTATCAAACAATTATGGAAAAACCAATAGAATCACAAAAGTTGTTTTTAGAAATGCTTTTAAAAGCTGAAAAAGAAGTTGGTTTTTATACAGAAGGTTGTAAACTCCTTGTAGAAGCCTTTTCTTCATCTGATGGTCTTTTTGTTTTTACCATTACAAAATATGTTGAAAAAACTTTACATTCTCCTAGCAAACCAAAAGTAACTCCTAAAAAGAAAATTAAAAACGTAAATCTTAAAAGTACAACTTCCATTTATAAATTTTGTAGTTTTGAAGAATTTTGTGAATTTTGTACTTGTATACATACAAAAACGAAATTTAATAGTAAACAATTATCTAAAAATATTTCTTTGTATTTATATCATGATATATATTATCTTGTATTATCCAATATAAATACAACATATGAACAAATTCGTACTTTTTATTCAACCATTTCAGAATTTGCAACTTTAACCTCTCATTCTGAAACTTTTAAAATGAAATTATTTGAACATGGAAAAATAATTATGAAAAAAAATGCCATTGAAACTGGTATAAAATATTTTTTAACTTAGCAGAAAATCCACAGTTTATTAACAAACTGTGGATTTATAATTTTAATATAAATAATTTTGTGGATTATAGGCAACACCATTTACTCTAATTTCTAAATGTAAATGTGGACCTGTTGAATTTCCTGTTGATCCTACGGCTGCAATTGTCTCCCCTTGAGAAACAGATTGTCCTACTGATGCATATAACTTGCTACAGTGAGCATAATATGTTTGAACACCATTTCCATGAGATACAACAATCATATATCCATATGAACCTTTCCATCCTGCAAAAGAAACTGTTCCTGAAGCTGCAGCCTTAATTGCTGTTCCCGTTGGAGCTGATATATCTAGTCCAGTATGAGCTGAACTTCTTATACTGCTTCTAACTCCAAATCTAGAGGTAATCGTTCCTGAAATTGGTCTTATAAGAGAAATTCCCAATGATGCTTTTCCACTTGACGTTGTTGTTTTCGTATTTACGTATCCAGATGCTTTAGAAGATGTTCCCTTAGCTACCTTTACATTTGTTTTCTTCTCTACATACAATTTAGAAACCACTTCGTCAACTGAAACCATATCCTTTATTCCTGTTTCATACTTCTCTAGAATCGAAATCTTATCTATATTTTCACTATTCTTATCTTTTAATGTATTAATAACATTTTCTGCTTCTTCAAATGAAGATACATAATACTTTTCTTCTTGGTTTTCCAATATGGCATAATATCGATAGTAAGGAATGCCTTGTTCTGTCACCTTATTAAATATTTCCTCATCATTTGTTACAATATTTCTTTTTAATAAGCATAACTTATATTCTGGTAATTCATTAACTTGCACAAAAGCTACATTTTCATTTGTTCCATCTCCATGATCCACATATTCATTAATTCTATGTTGTAATTCTGACTTATTTTCTGTATATCCTACTTGTTCTCCATTTATAAACACACTATAAGTTGGTTTATATAAAAATGCAACCGTTCCTATTACTAAAAATATTGCAATCATAAAAAGAATTATAAGTTTAACTCCTCTCCTTGCATGAACCATTACCTTTTTAAACATTACACTATCTCCTTTGTATATGATAGTGTAATCATATTGTAATATTTATTTTTTTGCAATGATATTAAAAGTCTAATTTCCGTAAGTTTTTTCACTTTTATTTATGAATACTTTAAATTTTTCATTTTTTCTCTTTTTTTCTTTTATCCAATTTTGTCCAATCGTGTGTCCAATTGGGTGTCCAATTGGGGACGTTTCCTTTTGGGACATTTTTATGTAAACATATTTAATAATTATTTTTATTACAAGAAAACCTTGATTTCTGATATCAAAAATAAAAGCACAAACTATATGATTTAATAATGCTTTTCATTTTAACATTTATAAAATCTTACAGCATGCACTTTTATATAAAAAAACCAATTAGAAATTATTGCAATTCTGTTTTTACTGTATTTACTTCTGTAGTTGTTGCTTTTTGTGCTGGGATATAGTATCCCTTAGCTTGTGCTATTTTAAATAATTCATATTGAAAGCTTTCATCATTATTCCTAATTTGTTGAAAAGTTTGTCTTAATTGCATATTTTCAGCTTCTGAAATTGCTGTTTGATATGCTGTTAAATCTGATTTAACACCAGCTAAAATATCATTTACCATTGTTTTTTCGTCCATAAAATCCTCCTTAATTATTTAAAAATGTCATTAATTTTTGTTTTGTATTCAAAGCATCTTGAGCAGATTTTGTAAAAAGTTGTTTAATTTGTGGATCTACTGCTTGTGAAGAATATGTGTTTAATTTTTGATATGCCGTTTCATGTGCTCCAATTAGATGTCTTAAATGTTGTAATTCCATTTGGTTTAAGTCTGCCATTTTTAATCATTCCTTTCTTTTTAATTTCTTTATTCATTATTTCCATTTTTATAAGTTTTATTCCCAAAGAAAAAATAACTTTTACAAAATTTTGTGTAAAAGTTATTTTTAATTTACATTTCAATATAAAAATAATTAACTATTATCTTATAATTCTATATTATCTTACAATACTTTCTTTAGATGTATACATAAAAATGTCCCAAATAGAAACGTCCCCAATTGGACATTAAGCATTATATAATTTCTAAATTTGCATATTTTGCCATTAATCGTTTATGTCCTACTTTATCAAAACTAATATCTACTTTTAAATCTTCACCTTCTGGCTCTACCCTATTAATTGTACCTTCTCCGAATTTTTTATGATATACTCTTACACCTGCTTCATATTTTGATAAATCTACTTGGTTGTTAGATGTCGCTTTTTTTCCTAAGTTATTCAAGAAACTTTCTGCTGTTCTGAAGGCAAATCCTACAGAATTAGTTTGACCTGTTTTAGCTGATGCACCAATGCCAACTGGTTCTTTTTCACCAATTTTATATGTTTTTATGTTTCCATTATCTTTACTTCCATATGTCCATGTATAATTTGAATCTTTAAACATCTGATTTTTATTAGCATCTTCTTCTCCAAATGCTTCTTGGTATCCTTCTAACAAGTCTTCTGGTATTTCTTTTAAAAATCTAGATACTGGATTATAGCTAGTTGAACCAAATATCGTTCTTTGTTTGCTACAAGTTAAATACAAATGTTCTTTTGCTCTTGTAATTCCTACATAGCATAATCTTCTTTCTTCCTCTAATTCTTTTGGTTCTGAAATCGATTTATATCCCGGGAAAATCCCCTCTTCCATTCCTACTAAAAAGACTACCGGAAATTCCAATCCTTTTGCACTATGTAAGGTCATCAATGTTACCGAATCTTCAGTTTCTTCTACATTATCAATATCAGATGATAAGGTAATTCCTTCTAAGAATTGACTTAATGAATTTTCTGCATATTCTTCTTCAAATTCTATCGCAACTGTTAAGAATTCCTCTAAGTTTTCAATTCTATTTTCTGCTTCAATTGTATTTTCATCTTCTAATGCCTTTGTATACCCAGTTTTCTTTAATGTTGTTTTTATCAATTCAGATATAACTAGCTTATCTTTTTTATCTTTCAATTCTTCTATTGTATTGATAAATTCTCTAGAGTTTAAATACACTCTATTTAATCCATATTGGTCTGCATGCTTAATTATTTCATACATAGAAGTTGCATTTTGCTCTGCTAATAACTCAACCTTTTCTAAGCTTGTTTTACCGATTCCTCTTTTAGGTTCATTAATAATCCTTTTTAGACTTAGATTATCTGCACTATTTTGAATTAAACGTAAATAAGCAATAATATCTTTGATTTCTTTTCTCTCATAGAATTTTAATCCCCCAACAATTTTATATGGTATATTTTCTCTTCTTAAAATATCCTCGATTGCTCTGGATTGTGTATTCATTCTATAAAGTACTGCAAAATCTGAATATTTATAATATTCCTCTCTTTTTAAATGTTCTATTTGTGTCACAATATAGGTTGCTTCATCATACTCATTGTCTGCTTGATATACCTTTGGGAGATTCCCTTCTTCATTTTGTGTCCATAATTCTTTTTTATATTTTACTTCATTATTTTTTATTACATTATTAGCAGCCTTTAAAATATTTCCTGTACATCTATAATTTTGTTCCAATTTGATAATTCTTGTTCCGGGAAAATCTCTTTCAAAATTTAATATATTAGAAATGTCAGCCCCTCTAAAGCTATAAATTCCCTGATCATTATCCCCCACTACTGTAATATTTCCATTTTTAGATGCTAATAATGTTACTAGTGTAAATTGTGCCTTATTAGTATCTTGATACTCATCAACTAATACATATTTAAATTTATTTGCGTAATACTCTAAAATATCTGGATTTTCCATTAGAATTTTTATGGTATAGTTAATAATATCATCAAAATCAATGGCATTATTTTCTTTTAATCGTTTTTGATATAACTCGTAAACAGTAGCTATTTTTTCTTTTCGAAAATCAGAATTAGCTCTTGCCGTATATTGTTCCGGCTCTAACATTTCATTTTTTGCATTACTAATTTCAGATAACACACTTCTATCATTAAACAATTTATCATCAATTGCTAAATCTTTCATACAAGCTTTTACCAAAGTTCTCTGATCTGATGTATCAAATATGATAAATGAAGAATCAAATCCAATTCTATCAATAAATCTCCTTAAAATTCTAACACAAATAGAGTGAAATGTACCCATCCAAATATCTTTTGCATCATCTCCTACTAAATTTGCAATTCTTTCTTTCATTTCATTTGCTGCTTTATTGGTAAAGGTAATGGCTAATATATCCCATGGTTTTGCACCTTTTTCTCCTATTAAATAAGCAATTTTATGTGTTAATACTTTTGTTTTACCACTTCCTGCGCCAGCAATAACCAAGCATGGTCCTTCTGTATTTACTACTGCTTCATATTGTTTATCATTTAATCCTTTTAATATTTCTTGCATGTATTTTTACTCCTCTTCTAATTGACAATCATTATTTTAATATTATAATAATTATAGAAAATAAAAGAGCCACAAAATGTGGTTACCGATTTTATATGTAAAACATATCTTACACCGGTCAAACTAGGATGTCTTCTTATTTTATAAACACATTCTTCTCTTTCCTATTTTCTTGTCCAATTATATAGTTTTCAATATAAAAAGTCAATAGAATTTTAAATGTCTCAAACATTTTTTCGCAAAATTATGTTGCCGTCAAACGAAATGATTGGTAGCCTATATATAATATAAATAAATGAAACAAATTTGCGTATCTAAATTTGAAGTTAGAAAGAATCAATAAAAATGTGAGGAATGTTCATTTTTAATGAAAGAGTCTTACATTTTTATTGTGTTATTTCTACGAAAATTTAGCTTATACAAATTTGTAAATGATTTTATATTATATATAGGCTACCAATCATTTCATTTGAACGGTAACAAAGTTATTAATGTTTACAATGTCATCGCAAAGAAACCTAATAAAAATCCTATTATATTTCCTACTGCCGTCATTCTGCCATGATATAAACTATTAGCCTCTGGAATTAATTCTCCGAGAAATAATATATAACATAGCACCTGCTGCAAAGCTTAAGCAAATGGCAATTATCTCTTCTGATATTCCTCCAATAATAGCCCCTACAAAAGCTCCTATTCCCGTAGTTATTCCTGACATAATAACTAAAAATATAACTTTACTTTTTTTCATTCCTCCATTTTTCATAGGTACTGCCATAGATATCCCCTCTGGTATATCATGTAAACATATAGCAATGGCCAAACTTAAACCTAATTTTATAGATGCGCCAAATCCTGAGCCAATTGCCAATCCTTCAGGAAAATTGTGAATGGCCAATCCAATAGAAACAATAATTCCTGTTTTTAATAAACTATTATTTTTACTTATATCTGTTTCTTCTATTTTAAACTTTTTTTCCACTAATTTATCACAGCAAATCATCATAACAATTCCTAACAATATTCCAAAAATAGTACTTATCAAATTGCTAATTTCTAAGGCTTCTGGTATTAAATCAAAACAGATAATTGCCATCATTAATCCTGAGGCAAATGCTAACACAAAACTTAGAAATTTTTTAGAATGCTTTTTGGTAACCACACCAATACTTCCACCAATTGTGGTTCCAAATGTTCCAAAAAATAGTCCTATCATAGTTGTTTTTATAATTTCTTGCATAAAAAAACTCCTTAAAATATACTTTATTTTAGTTTATTTTAAAGAGTTTTGATTTATTACTTTTATTCTTCTTCACCTTTTAATTTTTCAGCTCTATCTGCTGCGATTAAATTATCTATCATCTCATCCAAATCACCATTTAAAAAGTTTTCCATTTGATAGATACTCATTCCTATTCTATGATCTGTAATTCTTCCTTGAGGATAGTTATATGTTCTTATTTTTTCACTTCTATCTCCTGATCCTACTTGTGATTTTCTTGCGTTTGAAATTTCACTATCTTGTTTTTGTTTTTCAATTTCATATAACTTTGTTCTAAGCATTCTCATAGCATTATCTCTATTTTGGAATTGAGAACGTTCTGTTTGACATTCTACAACAATTCCTGTTGGTTCATGAATTAATCTTACGGCTGATGAAGTTTTATTAATATGTTGTCCTCCTGCACCTGATGAACGAAATACTTCCATTTTAATATCTGCTGGGTTGATTTCAATTTCTACATCTTCTACAACTGGTAAAACCGCAACTGTTGCTGTAGATGTATGGATTCTTCCACTACTTTCCGTATCTGGAACTCTTTGTACCCTATGTACGCCACTTTCAAATTTTAATCTACTATAGACGCCTTTTCCTGTAATCATAAATGAAATTTCTTTATAACCACCTAATCCTGTTTCATTTTCATTAAGAACTTCCATTTTCCAATGTTTCTTTTCTGCATACATCGTATACATTCTAAATAGTGTTCCTGCAAATAAAGCTGCTTCTTCTCCACCTGCTCCTGCACGAATTTCACATATAATATTTTTATCATCATCTGGATCTTTCGGAATTAATAAAAATTTCAATTCTTCTTCTATTTCTGGCAATTTTTCTTTTGAAGCATAATATTCTTCTTCTGCTAATTCTTTCATTTCTGGATCTTTCATTAATTCTTCTGCTTCTTCCATTGCTTGTTTTGCTTTTTTATATTCTCTAAATTTTAATACAATCTCTTCTATGCTTGCATGTTCTTTCATTAATTTTTGCCATTCCGTATGATTTGAGATGACTTCTGGGTCACTAATCATTTTTGTTAATTCATCATATCTTTTTTCTACAGTTTCTAACTTTTCAAACATAAATCTTCTCCTTCTTTTCTAAAACACTTTTGATATTATACTATACTTTTTAATCTTTTACAAGTATACTTTTATTGATTTTTATGTAAATTTGTATTATAATATAAGCAGTTTCTAAGGAAATTGTGTAACTGATAACTTGTATTCATTTTTTGGAAAAGGAGTTTAAAATGTTTAAAGAAATCTCACTTAGTGATATAAAAATTATGACCCGTAAAAATCCGTATGAAGTCGCTCAAGCAGTAAGTAATGAAAATGGGATTGCTTTCTATTTTAATCCCACACAACGGATTTGTGTTATTCGAGAATCTTCTTATGATTACAGATACCGTTTTCAAGAAACAATAACAGACTCAACTAAAAAAAATAACACAAACATGAAAGGAAAAAACACAGGTGAAGAAGTAAAAGCGAAAAAGTCAAGCGAAAATTTTTATGCCTTTTTATTTCTTTTTGTCTCTTTTCTTTTAACCTTTGTTTTTGTAAGTATATTTTATCATTTTGTACATACAAAATATGCTTATATGTTAGGTTTTTCCTTAAGTTGTATTTTTACTTTTAGGATAGGCATGGTAATCATACTTCATAACCCAATTGCTAATGAAAATGCACGATGTTCTGCTGCTTTAAAAAGTAATCATGCAGCAGAACATATGATTATCAACTTCCTAAAAAGACATCATCGGCTACCTCGCAATATGAGAGAACTTCGGCGAGCTAGTCAAGTTGATGTCTATTGTGACACAAAAGATAGCGTTCTAGTATGTCCTGTACATACAGTAATTGCTTTTCTTATTGTGTCGGTAGCTAATCTAATTGTTAGTCTTCTTCTAACAATCAGTCATTCTTCTAACAGCTTTATCTTATGCAGTTGCACTATTTTTCTCTTTATTGCATATATCATATGTGTTAAAGAAAAAATAGGATATAAAACCTTCGGCGATTTCTTCTTTACAATAATAAGTTGTATCGTACAATATAGAACTATGCCGAAAAAAAATGTGACTAAAGAAAGCTTGTTAATGGCATATATAACCGCCGCCAATTGGTTTTTTGTTGTATTCCCTAAGGAATTTGACTTAAAAGCCTATAATAATTTTTTTAAAAACGAAAAAATACGGATACGTTATAAGTGAGAAACCAGATCAGTCCTAATAGGATTGGTCTGGTTTTTTTATTTACTCATATTCATTTTATCTTATATTTTAAGATCTTCAATTCCAAATAATAATACTAATTGTTCATCATCATTTTTTTCATTTAAATCTTTTTGTTCCAAATCTTCAGATTGTAAATTCTCTGCGTTTAAGCTTTCTGTCTCTACACTCTTTTGTATTGGATTTTCTTGTTGTAAATTTTTAAATTGAGAATTTTTTTCTTTTTTCAAAACCTCTACATATTCTAACAAATTATCTATATATTTTATAATTTCTTCTGAATATGTATATGCTAAAATATTTTCATTTTTTATGATCACTCCACTGAAAGCAATATTTATAATTGTTGCCAATAATAAAATCACATTAAATCTACCAATAACCATAAATAACATAATAGAAGTAATAATGTTTAAAATACCTGCAATAGAAATAAAATTTAAGTTATTTGCTTTCCCCATCATATTTCTTTTTTCAATTTCATATAATATCATTTTTTCCATTGCTAATTTGCAAATTTCTCCTCTTTGCAAATAATAATTTTCTTTTTTATTTTTCTCAAATTCATTCAAATCTATTTCATCATGAAAAGCAAATAAAATCTTACCAATAAACATACTTTCATAGGATGGAATTTCATCTGTAGAATATTCCTTTATTTTATCATTGTTTATTTTTTCTAAAGCATCTATTTGTTTAAATTGATTTCTATTTTTTAACTTTAATAAATTTTTTTCTTTATCTATTTCTACATATCCCTTTTCTATAAGATAATATACTTCTGAATTTAATAAGGTATTATCTAAATTAAATTCATTTTTTATAAAAAATCTTGTTAAAATTGGATCATATTTATTTTCAAATAGTTCTTTTGTTTTTAGTACAGGTTCTTCATTTTCTTTTCTTATAATATATACTGTTATTCCAATATAAACAATAGACATGATATATACAATAATTGTTTCTAATAATTTTATATTTGCAAATATTGCTACTAGTATAGATATTAGAATATTCACTACTGTTAATATCATCCATATTTTAAAAATTTCTTTTTTATCTTTTCCTCTTACTTTTATATCTAATTTTTTTAAATCTAAATTCATGTGATTTCCCCCTTTTATACATGAAATTCTTTTGTAACCTTTTTTGTATTATAATTTATGATAAATGAATCAAATTATATGGAATATTTAATTTTGTCAATACATCTTTCTCTCTTTCTGTACATGTAAATATCATAATTTGTCTATCTGGATATGTATTTACTAAATATTTTAAAATATTTTCCAATCTTTGTGTATCATAATATGCAAATGCTTCATCTAAAATAATTGGCATTTTTTCTTTAGATAAATCTTCTGTCATAGAAAGTCTTAAAGATAAATATAATTGGTCAATTGTTCCTACACTCAAGCGGTTTGCTTCAACATAATTTCCATTTTCTAATTCTACAACTAATCCTTTATCATCTTGTACCATAACATTTGTATATTTTCCATCTGTAATTTCATTTATGTTTTTAGAAAGATTCTCTGTAAACTTAGGGGTAACTGTATTTTTCATTTTTTCGTATGCTCTTGCTAAAAATTCTTTTGCTAAATTCATACTTTTTTCTAATTTTCTTAAGTTTACAATTTTTTCATTATTGTTAACTAATGTTTCTTCTATTTTCATCAAATTATCTACTTTGGGTTCAACATTTTCTTTGTCAAAATCTAGTTCATGTAATTTTATTTTTATAGAATTTAATTCTTTTTGTGTTTTTTCCATTTCTTCTTGTATATTATTTAAATTATTTAATTCTAAAATTTTATGATTTTTTATTTTATTTAAATAATTATTTTTTATTTTTTCATTTTTTAAATTTATATTTATATTTAAATTATTTTTTAATTCATTTATTTCTTTTTTTAATTGTTCATTATTTTTTTCTATAATTTTATTTTCATTTAAATAATTATTTTTTTCATTATTTATTTTTTCTTCTTCATTTTCTTTCTCTTTTTTTAATATTTTTATTTTATTTTTTTTATTTTTTAAAAATAAAATAGAAAAAATTAAAAACGTTGGGAGAGTAAGAAGAAAAATATATTTAATAATTGTATTTTTTATAAAAATAAATTGTATCATATTTATTAAAATTAATAAAATAAAAATTATGATAAAATTATTTTTTATTTTATTTTTATTTTTTATTAATACATCTATTTTTTGATTATTTTTTTCAAATATTTTTTTATTTCCATTTTCTATTTCTAAAATTTCTTTTTTATTTAAATTTATTTTTTCATCATTTTCTTTTTTTATATTTTCTTTTATTTTTATTTTTTCATTTTCTATTTTTTCTTCTTCATATATTTTTTTTATTTCATTTAAATATTCCAGTTCCATTTCTGAATTTGAAAATTTTTCCAATAGATTTTTTTTATTTTCTTCAATTTCATATCTTGTATTTCTATATTTTTCTAATTCTATTTTTTCTGTTTTCAAATTTTCATTTTCACGTAGTAAAACGTTTAATGGCTTTTCCCTAGACTTCTGTGTCCCTATTTCTTCCAATTGTCTTCGATTAATTCTATCAATTGCTCTTTTATAGGAAACATTATCATCTCCAGTTCCCACTAAATTTGCAATTTTTTGTATTAATATGGTTTGTTCATTTTTTTCTAATTTTACTTCTTCTTGATTAATAACAATTGTAGATAAAAATAAAGTTTCATCCATTTTTGTTTGCTCATAAAAAAATTCATTTCCTCTTGATTTATCAATATTAAATTGTTTAGAAATATCTTCTTTTTGTTCATTAAATATTTGTGGATTTTTCTTTCTAAAATCTCTAAATACTTCAAATGTTTCGCCATTATCTAATGCGTATTCTATTTTTCCTGAAAAATCTTCTCCTTCCCATGGTTTATATTTTTCGAAATCAGAATATGGTTTTCCATTTTTATTTTTAGAAATTCCATATAACATATTGGTAATAAATTTTAAAATGGTTGATTTTCCAGCCTCATTTTTTCCATAAATAATATTGATATGGTCTTTAAATTCTAGCTCTTTATCTTTTAATTTTCCATAAGCATTTATTTTTAGTTTTTGTAAATTCACATTTTCACCTCTATTCTAGTGCTTCAAAAGCAATTTCAACAGCTTTTTCTATAATTTCTAATTCTTCGTCTTTTGCTATTTCTTTTTCTTTCAATATTTCTTTTGCAAATAATCCTTTTAAAGTATATGAATTTGCTATATTTTTTAAATCATATTGTATTTTTGTGTGATCTCTTATTTTTATAATTTTCTCATTTGTTATAAATTTATATATTTCATATTTATCAATTTCAAAATTTCTTTTTCCGATTAATATAATTTTAACCAATGAATTTTCAGGAATTTCTAGTTCATTTATTTTCTCAATTAATTCATCTTTTGAAATACATTCTGTTACATCAAATTCTATTTCTTCAAAATTATTTTCGCTTAATGGAATAAATTCTGTTGTTAATTTTTTATTTTCTCCTATTTCGCCAACTATCATTCCATGTTCTCCTAATTCATCAAATCCTAATGAAATAAGAGATCCCGGATATACAATATTTTGATTTTCATATGTATGATAATCTAATTTATGAATATGACCTGTTGCTACATAATCAAATCCTTTTTCCTCTAATATTCTTTTTGGTATAGAATTATATTGCTTTTCCTCTAGATTTGCTCCATCAATTGTACTGTGAATGACCAATATATTTGTTTTCGTTTGATCTTGTATTTCTAAATTTTCTATGCCACAGTTTGTACAATAAAAATCATCAAATCCATATCCATATATGTTCGCATTTTCTAGTGTAATTTTTTCAATTTTTGAAGAAAAAATATGGACATTATCATTCCATTGAAATTGGTTGTAATAAGAATTTTTAATATATGGATCATGATTTCCCGGACTAATATAAATTTTTGTATTTGGTATTTCCTTAAATAATCCATTTATATATTCAATTGTGGATTTTCGAATATATTGTTGCTCGTACAAATCTCCTGCAATAAATAAAAAATCAATTGGATTTTCTTTTATATATTCAATTACTTTTTTAAAAACTTTTCTTTGTTCTAGTCGTTTCATGTCCCCTAAGTTTTCTCTATCTGATAAATTGATAAAGGGACTGTCAAAATGTATATCTGCTATATGTACAAATTTCATATTTTCTCTTCCTTCTTCCTAGTTTTATGATTTTGATTGTATACTAATTCTTCTTTTTTTTCAAGTGTATGGGCGAAAGTTTTTTTGGTTTAATTAAAAAAACTATGATAAAAATATTGTTACTATGAATAGTAACCAATAAATATTTAAATATAATAAAAAACAAGAAAAGTATTGCATAAATAATATGCTTACAGTATAATTTTAATATAAGTTGTTAGCGTTATACTTACGGAATATGCACATTGAAAATTTCATATCTTTGTTTTTTACAAGAGGAAAAGTAAGACAAAAATAAAAATGCAAAAAATGTGCATATTTAGAAGAATAATGGAAATAATGAAAATAGCAAATTATGAAATTACATAATAAAAAACTCGCTATATATAAAAGAAAATTAAAAAGCTAAAATAAAAAACAAAAGTATAAAGGTAAGAAAAACAAAAGAAGGAGGAAAGAAATCGATGGAAAAAAACAGAAAGGAAAAAAGCAAGGATATGAAAATGAAAGTAAATAGAATAAAAAAATTAGAAGAAAAACGGAACTTGTCAAGATAACTGTGTAAATTTGTATAAATATTTTTATAAATGGTAATATTTAGTAATAGATATTGCCATTTATTTTGTCTAATTTTCAATGTACTGTAAAAAGCGTTCTTCAAAAATCCCAGCTAATTCATTTTGAACATCTTTCCAATTTTTAATTTGTTTTGACCATTTAGTTTTTAAATTTTGTATTCTCAAATACAATACTTTAATTAATGCTGTCTCATTTATGAAAGAGCCCTTTCCCTTGGTTACTTTTCTTAATCCTGCATTTAAACTTTCTATGGAATTTGTTGTATATATTAATTTTCTTATTGCAGGTGGATATTCAAATATTTGCATTACCCAATTTATATTATCATTTACTTTTTTCATCAGCTTCTTATTATCTTTATATTTCTTTTGAAATGATTCATATTCTAACTGAGCGTGTCCTAAATTACTCGCAGTATATATTTTTTTAAAATCTGAAATTATTTCTTTAACCTCTTTTTTAGGTAATATACCATAAATATTCCTTGTTATATGAACTATACATCTTTGAAGAATAGTTTGAGGATAAACTCTTTCTACAGCCTCTGGGAGACCTATTAAGCCATCCATAGAGACAAAGAAAATATCTTCTACACCTCTTGATTTTAGATCTTCAAATATTTCACACCATTTACTTGCTGTTTCAGTTGTTTCAATCCATATTCCAAGTACATCTTTTAATCCTTTTGTATCAATTCCTAATACTACATAAATTGCCTTCTTTATACTTCTTAAATCATCTTTTACAGAACAATATATGCAATCCACATATACAAAAGGATAACATTTTTCTAATTTTCTATTTTGCCATTTTTCAACTTCTTTACTTACTGATTGTGTCATGTTACTTAGTGTTTCTTCACTCAAATCTATTGAATATATCTCTCGAATAGTTTCTTTAATATCTTTTAGTGAATTTCCTCTAGCATACATGGATATTACTAAATTATCAAATCCTTCTAATACTTTTTGCCTTTTTTTAACTATTTGAGGCTCAAACTTTCCTTCTCTATCTCTAGGAGGTGTTATTATTATTTCTCCATTATCTGTTTTTACTTTTTTTCCTTTAGATGTACTTCCATTTCTTCTATTTGTAGTTTTCTTTTCTTCATGTGAACCTTTTTCATATTTCATAAATTCATCAAATTCAGCATCTAGTAATCTTTGAATTACTTTACCATACATTGAATTTAACGTTTTTGAAACATCTTGTGCTGTTTTTACTCCTTTTTTCTTCATAATTAATTCTAATATTTGATTATCTATTTTTTCTTCTTCTGTTAATTCTTTCTTAGACATTTAAATATTCCTCCAATTCCTTTGTATATTTTTCATACAAAATATTTAAAAATTCAAGCCATTGTGCTCTGTAGTAACTTCTTGAAGATTCAAATGAATGAATATATTCTAAAAAATATGTATTAATTTCATTTATATCCGAACATAGTGGATCTCTTGTATTTAATTTTCGTAAATATCTTTTCATATCTCTTATCGCATAATATGGATACAAAAATTTTCGTATTTCATAGGAATATTCATAAAATTTTTGAATTTCTGGTTCTCTTTTATTTAGTAACATTAAAACTATTTTATTATTTGCAAATTGTTCCTCAAACATTTTCATTTCTGTTATATGATTCTTTAAAGTTTTAGCAAAAAACAAATCTTTCAAGTTTCTAACAAACTTTCGTGAGGATTTTTCAGTAAAAAATCTAGTTATATCAATTAGCAATTCTTCAGGAGAGTAAATTATATTTATACCATTGTATACAATTTTAGAACATCTTTCAATATTTTTATTATGAGGAGTAACTAGAAAAAGTACAAAATCAATACCTCTAGCTTTCAGATTTTCAAATACTTCTAGCCAAAATCTGTTATATTCTGTATTTTCAAAAAAAGTACCAATAACTTGACGATTACCATATATATCAGTTCCTAAAAGTACATAAAGTTTTCTAGTAGAAAAACAACCCTCATTTCTTGTTTTAATATTTTCAGTAAAGAAGATAAGCGACAAGTAACATTTTTGTAATCTTCTTTTTTGTAAATCAATTAATTTAATTTTTTCCATATCTTAATCCTTTCTATTGCACAAGAAAAAACTGTGTAATTCAAAATTTATTATTTTTGAATTTACACAGTTAAATTTTAACACTCCAATTCTGCCTTTTTTAGTTATTCTTTTCTAATCCTCATTTAAAGGACCAAATAATTCATCAAATTTTGCCTCTAATTCTTTTTGCAAATCATATGTATCATCATCCTCTATAGGATCTTGTGGTAACACTGGTGCATCATCAAAACTATTTAAATCTAATGATTTTGGTTCACTTGACTTTTCTGCATTTTTTACTTCATTTGGCTTTTCTTCTTTTTTCTCTTTAGGGTCATCATCAAATAAATCATCTAAAGACTCTACTTTCAAGCTATCCACTTTTTCTTTTTTCTCATCTTCTGGTACATATGGATTATATGGATTATATTTTCTCCATGTTCCTCTTTCTATTTCTCCTATATCATTATGACTAATTTCAAATTGTTTCATATCTCTTGCCATTGGATGTTTAAAATAATAGAATTTATTTGCTTTTACAGGTTTAATTCCCTTTTCATAGATAATACATAAGTCATTATCCATTCTTCTCAACTCATCTGGTGTCATTAAAGCCCTTGCCATTACTTGGTCTGATACACTCTTTCCAGTTCTCCAGTTTTGCCTATCTCTATTAACAGATATACTATCTCTTTCAATTGTCTTTTCTCCTAAAGCTTTTGAAAAATATTCTACTGTTTTATATGAGTTACTTCCTAAAAATACGTGTGTATCACAGTTACCCATAATGGTTTCATATGATTTTTCATATACAGCTTCTAATTGGTCTATATTTTGTAAGATAACACTAAAAGATATTCTTCTACTTCTTGATGTAGAAATTTTCTTATCAAAGTCTGGTATTTTTCCAATATTCGCAAACTCGTCTAATATGAAAAAGGTTTGTTCTTTTAATGCTCCACCATTTCTGTCTGCATAATCATATAATTGTTGTATCATTTGAGCAAAGAATATCGTTAATAAGAAATCATATGCAGTATGCGTATCTGAAGATATAACATACACAGCTGTCTTTTGATTTCCAATTTCCTCAAAATCGATTGTATCTGTTGATGTTAATTCTGCAATTTCTTTTGAATCAAACTTACCTAATTTAGATTGCAATGAACTTAAGATTGATCCATATGTTTTTTCTGGTGCAATTTCAATAGATTTATAATTCATTCTTGCTGGATGGTCATAAGGTAATTGACTCATTAATTCTGTTAAAAGGTTGCTTCCTCCATTAGCATTTGCTGCCCTTACCAATTCAGCACAGCTTGCTAAGTTTTGTTCTTCTTCTGGTCTTGTTGCTAATAAATAATAGATTAAAGCTTTTAATAACATTTCTGCTGAATCATCCCAGAAAGGGTCTGAAGCACCACCTTCTGATTTTTGTCCTTTTACGATTGTATTGGCAATTACGTCAACATCTAATCC
The DNA here is from genome assembly GCA_904419495.1 of uncultured Clostridia bacterium. GTDB lineage: Bacteria > Bacillota > Clostridia > TANB77 > CAG-508 > CAG-269. The sequence continues at coordinate 88,304 of CAJFRV010000002.1, forward strand.
TGATGCCACATGCATTAATGGGTTATATCCATCACTATATTCTGGTCTAACTAAGTTTAATACTTTAATTTTATAGCCATGTGCTTTCAAATATCCTGCTGTTCTATCATATAATTCTCCTTTAGGGTCTGTAAATACATAAGAGCCTAACATTTGATATGCATTTGGAATAGAATATGAAGCAGATTTACCAGAACCTGATCCGTCCAACTACCAATACGTTTACGTTTCCTCTTTTATCTACTGGTAAATAGTTATTTTCTGCCAATATAATTCCTTTATTTTTACTTAATACTTCGTATTGTTCTCCTCTTTGACTCCAATCACTTGAACCATGTTCAATATCTGTATATTCATTTTTTGGAGCTGATCTAAAAACACCTATAAAGAAAAACACAGCATATATAATTGTTACAACGATTAAAGTAGAAAAATATGTACCTGATGCTCCTCCTGAAAAAACTTTTCCCAATGTTCCAAATGGATTCATAATGGATGAAAAAAATGTTTCCATAAATGCTGTTAGGTCAAATTCTCCATTTACTGTTGCCATATATGTACTATAAGCGATAGGCGTAACAAATACTATGGCTATAAATATCCATAGTATTCCAAAAATAATAAAACTTGTTCTATTTCTTTTAAGTGCACCTTCTATTTTATAGTTCACAATCATCACCTACTCTTTTGTTTATCTATCTGTAGCTTGTTCTTCTTGATTATTTGTTCTTTGAGAAATAACACTTCTGAATTTCATATCTCTTTTATGCTTTTCTGCCAAATCTTCTTTTGATAAAGATGTTTTTCCTATGACATTTCCATCTAGAGTCCTTCTGCGTCCATCTTCTCCCATAATATATTTTTCACTTGAAGTTTCACTAAATACTTGTTCTGGTGGAATTTTTCCTTGAATTTTGTGTAAAACTGTCGCCTTTCCACTTCTTTCATCTTCTAACCACTTATCTGTTTTTCTATCTTTTGTAGACACCTTTTGTTGTATATTCATACAGATTAACTCTATTGCATTACCTGTTAAATTTGTACTACTCATTTAAACTTTCCTCCCTTAGTCCTCTTTTTTGTCTCTAATTTCAAAGGCAAAATAAGATTTATTTGGTTTCAACTTGCATTTTCCTTTTACTTCATTTGTTTTCTCATCAAAATAAAGTACAGGTTTTACTTCTTCTGTGGTTTCTGGGTCTATAACACATATAGGTCGCTTTAAATTTGGCGTGTACTTAAAATCTTTTATTTCTGTTTCATTTTCTGAATAAATACTGTCAAATTTTAAAGGCATCGGTTTTTTACTGATAGAAACTTTATTACCCTCCAATATAGCGGTATTAACAACAACTCTATCTTTCCCAAAAGATAAGATAACTAATTCATCTTGATCTACTGACGGAAAATCCACATAAAAAGTTTTTCTTATCATTTCTCCTCTTATTTCATCCATTGAGTCTAATCTTTCTAGTGCATATTTAGGATATTCTTTTAGTAGTTCTTTTGGAGTTCTAATAATTTGATAGATTACTGTACTTACTCCCTTTGGATCCGTAATGCTAAAGCTCTTTCCTTCCCATGTCTCCATTCTTTTCCCTCCATTTCTATGTTTTTTATTCCATAGCTTGTCTTCTGTTTTTACAACACTCATTATTTATTTTACATGAAAAATGATATTTTGTCAATAATTACGTTATGTAAATCTTGTTCATATTTACTACTCTTTTCTTGGATTAAAAGCTGATATTTGATTTAATTGTTCAAATATTTTTCTTTCTTGATTTGTCAATTTCTTAGGTACCATTATTTTTACTTCTGCAACCAAATCTCCCCTAGATCCTTTACCATCTTTATATCCTTTTCCCGGTATTCTAATTTTTTCTCCACTTTGTATTCCTTGAGGAATATATACTTTTGTTTCTTCATCAATAGATTGTATATTTACTCTTGTTCCCAGAGCTGCCTCCCATGGTGTTATTTGTAAATCTGTATACAAATCACATCCTTGTAATTTAAACTTTTTATCATTCTTTATGTTGATTTTGATAAATAAATCTCCATTTTTAGCACCATTACTTCCGGGTTTTCCTTGTCCTATTAATCTTATTTTCTCACCGTCTCGAATCCCTTGTGGAATTGTTACTGTAAAAGTTTTCATTTTTCCTTCTACAGTTCTCAAAGATATTTTTTTATCTAAACCATAAAAAGCTTCATATATTGTAGAATTGATTTCTGTTTCTACGTTTTCTCCTCTCAATGGTTCTTTTGATTGATCTTTATCTGTTTTTCCTTCTTGTTTAATATTTCCAAAAAACATTTTTACAATAGAATCTTTTCCTTTTATATTAAATTTTTTATTTACTAGATTGTGCGAATTCCAAATTCTATCATATTTTCTTTTTGAGCTTGGTATAGATAAAATTCTATAAGCTTCATTTATATCTTTTATTCTTTCCTCTGCCAAACTATCTCCAATGTTGACATCTGGATGATATTTTTTAGCTGCATTTCTATAAGCTACTTTTATTTCGTCAATAGAAACCCTACTTGTTTCTAATCCTAAAATTTTATAGTAATCTTTAAAAATCATTTGACATCCTCCCCAATAATCAGGTGTTTCTATTATATCATAAAAAATAAAAAAATCCATACTTTTATGGACTTTTTTCTATTCTTGTACAAGATCTATTAATTTATCCAATAATTCATGATACTGTATTCCCACAGCTTCAAATAATTTAGGATACATACTTATTTTTGTAAATCCCGGTAAGGTATTAATTTCATTAATATAAATCTGATTAGTTTTATCTTCCACGAAAAAATCAACTCTTGATAACCCTTTTCCATCAATAGCTTTAAAAGCTTTTATTGCTAATTTTCTTATCTCTTCTGAAATCCTTTCGTCTAAATCTGCCGGAATAATTGTTTTTGATGCTTCATTTTGATATTTTGCATCATAACTATAAAATTCATCAGCTGGTTTAATTTCTCCCACGCAAGAAGCAATTACTTCATCATTTCCAAGTACAGCACATTCTACTTCTTTCCCTTGAATACCTTTTTCAATTAATATCTTTCTATCAAACTTTGCTGCATATTGTATATGTTCTTTTAACTCTTCTTTGTTTTTAGACTTATGAATTCCAACACTTGATCCAGAATTTGCTGGTTTTACAAATGCAGGAAAACCAATTTCTTTTTCCACTATTTTTGTTACATCTTCCAAAGACATTTCCTGTTCATTAAATGCTTTATCCATATACATATATTGTTCCTTATTTTTCTTTACATATATGTATGGAGCTTGGCAAATATTTGCTTTTTCAAAGATAACTTTTGTATATGCCTTATCCATTCCCACACTAGAAGCTAATACACCACATCCTACATATGGTTTTTTCATTAATTCAAATAATCCTTGTATTGTTCCATCTTCTCCATACAGTCCATGTAAAACAGGAAAAAATAAGTCTATTTTTTGCAAATATTCTATGATGTTTTTTATTTCTTCCATGTTATTCGAATTTTCATCAATTTTTATTTCTTCTAATTGATTATATTGATACCATTTTCCTTCTTTAGATATATATATTGGAATGATTTCATATTTTTCTTTATCTAGGTTTTTAAAAATAGAATTTGCAGACATAACAGATACTTCATTTTCTGTAGACATTCCTCCAAAAATAAGTCCTAATTTTATTTTCATAAAATCCTCTCCTTTATTTTACTACTATTTTTTATTTTATATTTTTTAATTCTTCTACCATGTCAAAAAATCGCATTCCATTTGAGGCTTTAAGTAATACTACATCTTCTGGTTGAAGAATTTGTCTTAGCAAATCAATGATTTGTTCCTTATTTTCAAAGTAATATATATTTTTTTCATCAAACCCATTCATTTTAGCTGATTCAACAATATATTTTGCATTTTCCCCACTACAAATTAGAATATTAATCCTGTTTTTAGATACAATTTTTCCAATTTCCTCATGTAATGATTTTGCAAACTTTCCTGTTTCTAATACATCACCTAATACTGCTATTCTTCTATTTGCTTTCATGTGTTGCATATATTCTATACTTGCTCTTACAGATTCCACACTAGAGTTGTATGCATCATTGATTACCTTAATGCCTTCTTTTAGTTCTATAATTTCCATTCTATTTTTTGTAAGTATAAAGGTCTCTATTCCTTTTTTTATCAATTTATTTTCTATATGTAATACTTTTCCAACTGCAATTGCACATAAACTATTTAGTACAAAATGTTCTCCTCCAACAGGAACAGTTATTTTTTCTGTTTCATTTTCTAAGCAAACATCAAACTTACTATTTTCTTCATTTAATACTATATTTTCTGCATGGATATCACTTTGGTTATGAATTCCATAAGTTTGTATTTTCCAATTATGTTTATTTTGTTCATACCAGTTATGTAATAGGTCATTATCATTATTGATAATTATACATGGATTTTCTGCTCCATCTAATATTTCTAGTTTAGCTTTTAATATATTTTCCCTTGAGCCTAAGTTTCCAATATGTGATGTTCCAATATTGGTTATGATACATATACTAGGTTTTGCAATTTTAGATAATAAATGAATTTCTCCAAAATGATTCATTCCCATTTCTAACACAAAAGCTTCTATGTCTTCAGGAGCATTTAATATCGTAAATGGTAAGCCTATATTATTATTGTTATTTCCTATTGTTTTTAAAGTTTTGTATTTTTGCTCTACGACATTTGCTACAATATCTTTTGTACTTGTTTTTCCCACACTACCTGTAACAGCTATTACTGGTATTTTATATAGGCTTCTTTTATAACTTGCTATTTTATATAAAGCTTCTAATGTATTTTCTACTTTAATAATAACTTTATCTTTGTATGTTTCTAGTTCTTCTTTACTAAATTCTATATTCTGTACAATAACACCTTTTGCTCCATTCTCTAATGCCTTGCTCCAAAATAGATTTCCATCAAAATTTTCGCCTTTTATTCCTATGTAGATATCTCCTTCTTTTATAGTTCTTGTATCTTTGGAAAATTTCTTGCATATGGTGTTTTCATCTCCTAAAATTAAAGTGCCTTGTGTACAATTTATGATATCTTTTATTTTTATATTTTCCATTTGTTTCACCTCTTGATTTGCTTTCTTATTTTCTAAATTATATGCTTATTTCTTTTTTTTTGCAACTTTTTATTTTGCATAAATAAAAAGTGACATAGTATTTAAAATACTACATCACCCATAAACATATTTTGTTAAATTTTGAAAAATTCCTCTCTTAACATCTAAAGTCGTTAAGTTTTATATTAAATTTTTACTTTTAAAATTACTTTTTTTCTCCTTCTATTAGTACAGCTAAAGCGTTCAGCTTTACAAATATAAAGTGAGACGGAAACCGATGTCAACGCTGCTGCTAGCCGGACTGCCGCCGCCACGAAAGGAAGCTGGATTGTTAAAACCTGTACCGTTGTAATGACCTCCTCGACAAACACGACCGTTAGTGTAGTAAGACTCCATAGTCCATTCATAAACATTTCCTGCTAAATCATATATATTTTTTACCGCATAATCTGCACTTGCTCCTGTTGTTGTTACTTTTCCCTTCCAAGGATTTGTATTTTCATCTTCCTTATAATTTCCTTTTCCTGTTGAATTTGCTACAAAATTCTTTTCTGCTAATAACTCTTCTGCTTTATTTTTATCTTTATATCTTGGTTCTATCCATGCCATAATAGCATCCCATTGCACTCCATAGATTAATGTACTTGTTACTGATGTATAGCCTTTTTCATCTGCAAATTCTTTTGCCTTCTGTACTGCTCCTCCTGTTTCAACTGTCATATCATTACTATTTGACCAACCTATATAATTATATACATTTGCTCCTTGTTTAACTACAACATCATCTTCTATTCCAGAATTTTCTGCTCTTGGTTCTGTACTTGTTGTTCCTGCTTCATATCTTCCTACATAAAATCCATCATGCTCTAATACACTTTCTTTCATAGCATTATATTCAGAAACCTCATTTGCATATCCATTCTCAAATGCACTATCATCTTCTACTGGCACCCACACAAATTGGTTTCCTTTTAAAGCTTTAGCCACGTCCCAACTTGTTCCTTTATTTTCATCATTTGGATCATCTGATATAACTATTCCTTCTTCCTTACTTCCTCCTACATAATAAAATCCATCTGGGATTGTTACTCCTTCTACTATTGTTTCTGTATTATCATTTCCACCATTATCTCCTACACTTCCATTTCCATTTATCGTTACATCATATCCATCTACATTTACTGTGTCTGGCAAACTCGTTATTTTATTACTATCAGATATTGCACTTCCTTTATATGTTAATCCTTCTATCTTTTTTAGCTCATTATTTAAAGTATCCATATTGATTTTTCCATCTGTTCCATAACTTGCCTGCACAGCTAATTTGACCTGTTCTTCTGCATTTGCCCTTTTCGTATCTTCACTTGCTTCCTGTGCCTTTGTTAATATTCCATTATCTCCTGTTAGCGTTGCAATTGTTACTCCCGCAAGGATTAGTAAAACAATGATTGTTATGACTAATGCAATTAATGTAATTCCTCCATTCTTCTTGTTCTTTTGTTTTCCTAAATTTTTCATTTCTTAACCCCTTTCTTTTGTTTTAACTTTTCTTCATATTAACTTAAATCATTTTCTTTCATTATTTTAAATAGTATTTCTCTTTTTGCATATTTTATACAAATATTACTATTTATTTCTTTAAAAATAATTCACTTTCATTTCATAAGTTTTGTTGAATTAAGTTAATACATTGTCGTGTATTATTTCTTTATTTTTGTTTAGAGTTTCTAACTCTAGGAAAAAAACGAAATTCTTTAATTATTGATATACTTATCTTTTATAACTTTTTTAATAGAAATAGATTAGCTAAAAATCAAAAAAAATGAATTATATTTTTTTATTATATTTCTTATTGACTTTTTGATATTTTATTATTAAAATAAGTGTGAAAAAAATATTCCTAGAGTTAGAAAATCTAGGAATATTTCCTTTTTTTGAATATATTTTTATCACAAATATGTCTATATGTTTCTAAAAATGTATTCACAAAAAAGAGACAATAATATCTATTTTCCATAGATAATTACTCTCTCTTTTTTTTGTGAATTTCTATTTTCTGCAATGCTTATCAGTATGCTTCAACTATTTTACTGCTCTATTTGCTATTTCTATTGCCTTTGAAACAATGTTTCCACAATCCTTAGAAGAAACATTTTCCCAGCTTCCTCCATCCTTTTTTACTTGTTCATATACACCTAATTCTTTTGCGATTTCTTCTCTTAGATTTTCAGAAATTAATTTACGGTTTCTAGACATATTTCCTCCTAAAAAAATATAAATTATAAAATTGTATATACAACTTTACATTGTTAGTATTTACTTTTCTATATAAAAATATTTTAGTAAAATTTTTATTTTTTTCCTTTTTTTATTTTATATTTTTTCATATTTTTTTCTATCATTTTTTGACGAATTATGTTATACTATAAGATATATGACAAAAGGAGATTTCTATGGCTATAAAAGACATTGAATTAGAAGAAAAAATTGATAAAAAAGAATTGAATAAAGAACATAAATTTCATCCTGTAGAAAATTATGATGTTTCAAATCATAAAAGTACTTTTTCTGAAATTTCTAAAATATTTGGTATTTTAGTACTAATTTTTGTGGTTTTACTAATCATTGCTTTCTCAATATTCACTTTTTTAAATAATCGCAATCAAAATATCATTTCGGGAATTTATATAAAAGGTATTGATGTTTCTAATCTTTCTATAGAAGAAGCAAAAGAAAAAATACAAAATTATATTGATGAAAATTTGCCAGAAAATATTAATTTAGTACATAATGATTATGAAACAAGCATTCCTTTATCAGCACTTAATGTCAATTTTGATGTTGATTCTGCTGTAAATTATGCTTATCAGATTGGAAAATCTGGAAATATTTTTGAAAATAGTATTACTGCTTTAAAAACAATAATTTCTAATATAAATATAGAGCCTGATTTTTCATTAGATACTAATCAATTACAAACTGCTTTAAACGATATTTCCTCTAAATTACCAGATACAGTTATTGAAAGTAGTTATTATATTGATGGGAATAATTTAATTATAACAAAGGGAGCTGAAGGTAATGTCGTTGATGTTGATCAAATGACTACATACATTAAAAACGGTATTTTGAATTTAACTTTGAAAAATAGAACTTTAGATATAGCTACCGTTTCTAAACAACCATCTGAAATTAATATAAATAATATCTACAATGAAATCCATAAAGAACCTGTTGACGCTTATTATACACAAGAGCCATATGCTGTATATCCATCTGAAAATGGATTAGATTTTGCTATTTCCCTAGATGAAGCAAAAAATATGTTATTAGAAGATCAAACAGAATATAGTATACCTTTACAAACTTTATATCCAAATGTAACAACAAATATGATTGGAACAGAAGCTTTTCCAGATTTGCTTTCTACTTATTCTACGAGATATTCTACTCGTGACAGAGATAGAACTACAAATTTGCAATTAGCTGCTTCAAAAATTAATGGTACAGTTCTAATGCCGGGTGAAACCTTCTCTTATAATCAAGTAGTTGGAGAAAGAACGATTGCAGCAGGATATAAAGAAGCACCAATCTATGTTAGTGGAGAAGTTGTCGATGGTTTAGGTGGTGGTATTTGTCAAATTACTTCTACATTATATAATGCTGTTTTGTATGCTAATTTAGAAATTGTAGAAAGAAGTAATCATCAATTTGTCCCTTCTTATGTAACGGCTAGTAGAGATGCAACAGTTGTATATGGTTCTATTGATTTTAAGTTTAAAAACAATAGAGATTATCCAATAAAATTGGTATGCTCTGTATCAGGTGGTATTGCTAAATTTGATATTTATGGGTTAAGAAGTAATAACGAATATGAAGTAGAAATTTCTTCTTATGTTACAGGTAGCACCTCTTCTTCAACTTATTCAGAAGCTTATAGAATTTTAAAACAAAATGGACAAGTTGTAAGTACAGAATTATTATCAAAAGATACTTATAAAAGACATTAAATGATTTTGAGAAGGGTGTCAATGTGTCAATGGGGACGGAGAAGGGTGTCAATGGGGACGGAGAAGAATGACACATTTTTTTGAAAATGTGTCATTCTTCTCCGTCCCCATTGACACCCTTCTCCGTCCCCATTGACACGCCCCGTTGACATCTCTTCAAAAATCACTACATTGTTAAAACACCATTTCCGTGTGTCTGTAATAATTAAAATATCCTCTTCTCTTCCATTTTCTGCATTAATATACACTAAAAATTGTTTATCATTAACTGTTCCCTTAAATTCATAACATAGTATTTCTGTCTGCCATTCTGTAGGTATGATTGCCATTCTTTCACTTGTAAGTTCCAATTTAGAATTCAAATTCTTTTTAGCTTCTTCACTTGTGATTTGTACATTGTTAATATCTCTTTGCGTATGATTGTTTAAATATCCTGTGGTTTCTATTCCTAATATATCCCCATTATCTAAAGCTACTTTTACTTTTATTAAATCCGAATATACAATTACATCATTTTGCATATAAGCATAATTAATTGTAGTAACCCCTTCTTGTGTAATATAATATGTTTCTTGCATATTTGAAAAACCTTTACTATTCAAAAATTCTTTTCCTTTTTTAGTTGCTTCCTCTTGTGATATAATTTCAGAATTTACTTCCCTATTCATATTCATATAAATAACATGTCCACCTTTTTGTGAAATAGAGATATTGATATTTTCATCATTATGACTGATTGCTGAAAAACTATATGCTGGTATTGTTGCATTTTCTGATAGTCCTAAATTAGATATTTCTTTTACTCTATCTTTTCCAATAAAATCTTCTGCAATTTCTTTTGCCTTATTTTCATCTATATCTTCTCCAGTTAATCCTTTTTTCTCTGTACTTGTCATATGTTCTGAATAAGCTCCATCATAAATAAGCCCAGAATATTCATGAAAATTTTCTTCTAAATTACTAAAACTTTCTTTAGAAATATTATCTACTTGTTGCGCAAATGCAACTGTTCCTTTCTTCGTTAGTTCTCCCCATTGAAATCTTCCATTATTTAAATCTTCTGATAATTGATTTAAAGTATTTTCTAATTCTGTACTATAAGAGTGTAATTCCTCAAGATTTGCTAAATCTTCTTCAGATAACCCTTCATTATATATATTTTTCCTTGATAAAGAATAACTATAATCACTTACTTGATTTAAGAATTTTTCTGTATTTTCTAGTTCTTGACTTTCTATTGGTAACATACTTAAATAACTTTGTGCTAAATTTGCTTCTCTCCATAAATGTGTTAATGTTTCTGCTCCATGTTCTGGTGTTGTTGATATTAGTGATTTAGCTAAATAGGTTTCTACATTTTGTACATAATCTACTACCTCATAAAAAGCCATATTATATGAATTTTCTGAGGCTTGTCTATATTCTCGTTGTTTCTTATATAAAATAACTCCTAATATAGCAACAATAATTAGCAACACACATATAATACTAAGCATATGCCCTTTTTTTAGTCTTTCTTTCCATTCTACTAATTTATTCATTCTTTTCCTTCCTTTCATTTATTGCATAGAAATTATTTATTTACAAAATCTATGTTTTCCTATTGTGATAACATGTGGTCTTGACCATATCCAACTATTTGTTGCTGTATCTGGATTAAAATAGTAAACACATCCACCGGTTGGATCCCATCCATTTAATGCATCTTGTGCTGCTTTATATACAGTTGAACCTTCATCTATCGGACTATTGATTTGGCCATCTGCTACTGCTGTAAAAGCTCCTGATTGATAAATAACTCCTGATATAGAATTTGGAAATCTAGAGTCTTTTACTCTATTTAATATAACAGCACCAACAGCTACTTGTCCTTCATATGGCTCCCCCCTTGCTTCTCCGTTAATTGCTCTTGCCATTAATTGTAAGTCTGATGTATTTGACGTAGCTGCATAACTAACATTTTGCTTAGAATTATTTTTACTTAATACAACTAACATAATAAATATGATAATTAATAAAATAAATGTCATAATAATTTTTAATATATTTTTCACAATTTCACCTCTGTTTTTATTTTTATTTTTTCTTTTTTATAAAAATTTATTCCATTTTTTGAAATTTTATTATATTTATGTTAAAATTGAACAGAAGTATAAATCTATTCTTACATACGAAATATTATTTTTGCTTTATATTCTTATGTAAAAAAATAAAAGGAGATTTTTATGAATATTTTAATTTTTTACGCATCTTATGGTGGAGGACATTTAAATGCAGCTAAATCTATTAATGAATATTTGCAAAAAAATTATAATGATTTACATGTTGAATTAATTGACTGTATGAAATATATTAATAAAACAATTGAAAAAGTGACAACAAAAGCATATACAGAAATGGCTAAAAAAGCTCCTTGGGCTTGGGGAAGAATTTATTCTGACGCTCAAAAAGGTCCTCTTGCACATATTACTAGTCGTTCTAATAAATTTATGGCTATTAAATTATTAAAACTTTTACGAGAAAAACAGCCTGATTTAATTATTTCGACACATCCTTTTGGTAGTCAGATGTGCAGTTATCTAAAAAGAAAAGGGAAAATACATGCCAAAATTGCTACAATTATGACAGATTTTGCACCACATGATCAATGGTTGGTTGGTTCTGACTTTACTGACTATTATTTTGTAGCTCATGATAATATGAAAAAATATCTTATGGATAAAGGCATTTCATCTAAAAATATATTTGTAACAGGAATTCCTTTATCTAATAGATTTTTAAAGTCTTATGACAAAAAAGAAATATTAAAAGAATTAAACCTAGAAATAGATAAGAAAACAATATTATTTTTTGGTGGTGGAGAATTTGGTTTAGGAAAAACAAGAACTATTGAAATTTTTGAAAATTTTGTTAAGTATTGTACAGATATGCAAATAATTGCTATTGCTGGAAAAAACGAAAAAATGAAGCATGCTTTTGATAATATTGTTTCTAAATATGATAGAAAAAATAATATTATAGTATTTGAATATACTAGTCAAGTTCCAGAATTTATGAGTATATCTGATTTAGTAGTCACAAAGCCCGGCGGATTAACAACTACTGAAAGTTTGGCTTCAGAATTGCCTATGGTGATTATTAATCCTATTCCCGGTCAAGAAGAAGAAAATGCAAAATTTTTAGTTGAAAACGGTATTGCTATATGGATAAAAAAAGAAGATAATGTTCAAGAAGTGTTGGAAAATTTATTTTTAAATCCAGAAACTTTAGAAAACATGAAACAAAATACAAAAAAATTAGCTAAACTACATTCAACGCAAGAAATTTGTGAAATTTTATTAAAAAGATAACGCGGTCACATTAAAAAATGTGCCGCGTTGCTAGTATTTCCCCATTTAGAAGGTATACCTCCCATTCGGAAGACATCCTTACAAATAAGGGTGGAAGCATAACCCTTCCCTTGCTGTCCACGGCTCTTATCCCATAAGCCTTTACTTCCTCTAAGTTTTCTTCTGAATATGGTATAAAAAGAATATCTTCACCTCTTGTGGTAAGAATTACTTTTTTTACCTCTTTCAGATTCGAGAGTTCACGAAGTTCTGCTGGGATATTGATCCGTTTTTCCCCATCTAACATATGCTTCTCCTTTCTAATTTAGTTAACTATATTCATTATATCAAATTTATCTTCATTTTACAAATTTATGTAAATTACAATTCTCTTCTTCCTTCTAATGCTTTTGTCAAAGTAATTTCATCTGTATATTCTAGATCTCCACCTACTGGTATTCCGTGGGCAATTCTTGTAACTTTTATTCCTAAAGGTTTTATCAATTTTGACAAATACATAGCTGTAGCTTCTCCTTCTACTCTTGGGTTGGTTGCAAGAATTACTTCTTTTACAGTTCCATCCATTAATCTTGCCAATAATTCTTTTATTTTAATATCATCTGGTCCCACACCATTCATTGGAGAAATTGAACCATGTAAAACATGATATACACCTCTAAATTCATGTGTTTTTTCCATAGCAATAATATCTCTAACATCTTCAACTACACAAATAGATGTAATGTCCCTTTTGGGATTGCTACAAATAGGACAAGGATCTGTATCAGAAATATTATAACATTTGCTACAATATTTTAAATTCTTTTTCGCTTCTAAAATAGAATTCACAAATTCTTTTGTTTCCTCTTCTGAACTGTTTAAGATATAAAAAGCAAGTCGTGCTGCTGTTTTATGTCCAATACTTGGTAATTTTTCGAAACTTTCTATTAGTTTTTCAATTGATGGTGAATATAATGACATTTTATACCTCCGTTTTTGTCAATTTTTCTGTGCAATGTTATTTTTTTGTGGTATATGAAAAATCGATTTTTCCTATACAATAAAAAGAGATTATTGGAAAACTCCTATAATCCCTATTTTTTTACATGAATCCCGGTATATTAAATTTTCCTAATTGATCTGCTTGTGCACTATCTACTTTTCTTAATGCTTCATTTACACATGTTAATATTAAATCTTCTAACATTTCTACATCATCTGGGTCAACAACGTCTTTTTGTATTTTAATTTCTTTTAAAACTTTCTGTCCTGAAACCTTTACAGATATAGCTCCACCACCAGCTGTTGCATCAAACTCTCTATTTGCTAGTTCTGCTTGAGACTTTTCCATATCTGCTTGCATTTTTTTTGCTTCTTTCATTAAGTTATTTATATTCATTCCGCCAAATCCTCCCATACCTCCTGGGAATCCACCTCTTTTTGCCATTTTTTCACATTCCTTTCTTTTATATAATTTATTTTTTATATTTACTCTATTACATGAAATGGTATATCTGATTCTTTTGCTATACTTTTAATGTTTTGTTCTTCTGTTACTTGTGTATTACCCATATCTGTAATATATTTAATATTCATTGGTTTTCCTGAAGCCATAGATACTAAAGTAGTTAATTCTTTGATATTTTCTTGTTTTTCTAATATTGTCCTACCAAATGCAGTTAATCCATTTGGAAATTCTATTCCCACCGTCATATCATTTATTTCTTTTGCTTTTGTATTGATTAGATTAGTATATAAAACAATTTTTCCATTTTGTTTTAAATCTTGCACAATCTGTGGCCAATATTCCTCTACTTTATTAGAATAAGAAGTTGCTCTATTCTGCACTTGCTTATTATTTGTTGTTTTTGTAGGATTTTTTGTTGTAACTGGAGCTGTATTTGTAGTATATGTCATTTTTATTTCTGTGTTCACTGGCACATTATTTTGTACATTTGCATGATTATTTTTTAAGTATTTTTCTATTTTTGTAACACGCTGTTCTAGCCCCTCATTGTTTCCTGAAGATAGATTACTACATAATTTTATCATTCCAGCTTGAAAGACAATATTTTTTTGCGTTGAAAATTTCATTTCATTTTCTAATTCTGAAAGTTCATATACTAAGTTTATTAATCTTTCTTTTTCGACAATTTCTGAGATTTCCTTTATTTTATTTTTTTCCTCTTCACTGTATAATGCTACATGATTTGTTGCTTTATATAACAAAATATCTTTTATATATTTTATCATCTCCCATAAAAGATTAGAAATATCTTTACCATCATCTAAAACTTGGTTTACTGTAATTAAAGCCTTATCTACATCATAGTTTATAATAGCTTCAACAATTTCATGGACCAATATCATTTTAGGTATTCCTACTAAATCTTTTATTTTGTCTTCATCTATTTTATTTTCTCCATCTTGTATACATCTCTCTAAAATAGATAAAGCATCTCTCATAGCACCTTCAGATAATATAGCAATTACATTTAAAGCTTCTTTTGTAATTTCTATGTTACTTTCTTTACAAACAATCTCTAATCTTTTTATAATATCTTCATTGGATATCTTTTTGAAGTCAAACCTTTGACATCTAGATAATATCGTTGCTGGTAATTTTTGAGGCTCTGTTGTTGCTAATATAAATTTTACATGTTCTGGTGGCTCTTCTAATGTTTTTAATAATGCATTAAAAGCTCCTGTTGATAACATATGTACCTCATCTATAATATATACTCTATATTTTGCTTTTGTTGGTAGAAAGTTTACTTCTTCTCTTATACTTCTGATATCTTCCACACTATTATTAGAAGCTGCATCCATTTCTACAATATCTGTTAAAGAGCCTGAAATAGCACCTTTACAAATTTCACATTCATTACATGGCTCACCATCTTTAGGATTTAAACAATTAATTGCTCTTGCTAATATCTTAGCTGCTGATGTTTTTCCTGTTCCTCTTCCACCATTGAATAGATAAGCATGTCCAACTCTATTGGCGATTATTTGATTTTTTAATGTTCTGGTTATATGTTCTTGCCCCACCATTTCTGAAAAGTTTAATGGTCTAAATTTTCTATAAAGAGCTGTGTACCCCATCATTATCACATCCTTTATACTTTTTGCATTTAACAGAAAAAAATGGTCTTGATAATTTAATCTCTCTATGGAAAGTATACCACATAAAGATAAACTACTTATTGCTGCTTCCTTCCGGACCTGACAAGATTCATAGGTCTTTATTGGATACTCTCCATACAAAGATTAAATATAATGATTTTTATATTTAATCAAGTATTATTCATAGAATTTTAATTACTGATTCTTTTAAAAATAACATCTTCAAAATTTGTAATTTCTGTTGATGTATTTCCATCTTGCACTACATTACCTGTTGGCAAATCTACTTTTATTTGAGCTTGATATTCTTTACCATCTTCAAGTTTTATCGTTAAAGAAAAATTTACTTTCATTTGGAGACTTTCATTTGTTATATTCGCCTTTTTTAATAATTCATTATGATTGATTTCCTCATCATTTGATTTATATTTTGTTACATAATTATTTGAACACCTAAAAGCAATGATTCCACCCTGATTTGATATTTTTAGATTTTTTAAGTCAGATTTCACATCTCCAAAATATTCTAAATTTTCTACTATGTTTTCATCTTTATATTTGAAAATAACTTTTTCTTCTTGTGCATCTGGTTTATATATTTTTATATTATCTGTATTATTTGCTTCTATCTGTATATTATCAATACTTACGGACTTAATAATTTCTGTTTTATGATAATTATCATTTTTATCAATATATAAATAGATATCATTTGCTTGATGTACATCGTAAGACCATTTTGTATCTGTTTGACCATCACTAATTCCTTCTTGAGAACTAATAATTGCTATTTTTGTAAGTTCAAAGGGCATATTGATTTCCCCTTCTACATTATATCTTAAAACTAATAAACCTACCACAAACAAAATAACCACTATAATAACTACTATCATGCAAATATGAAAACTCTTTGTTTTAGTTAAATCTTTTAATTTATCAATCATATCTTCCTCCTGATAAATATTGATATATTATACCGCATTTTTTGTATTTCGTCAAACTTTCTGTTTGTATTGTATGAGTTTTTTTGACTGGGGAATCCCCTAGATTTCAATATTTTTAAGCTCCAAGTTATAATTTGATTCAAATTTCAATGATTTAAACTATTTATA
>CAJFRV010000003.1 GCA_904419495.1 uncultured Clostridia bacterium
ACCACTATTATAATTACAGCTGGTTAGCCAGAATAAAATAGTGCTAAAAAGGAAATTTTTTTACTGGCTAACCATCAGTAATTTCCTATACATTATTGTATTATTGATTTTAGCAGGAGTAACCATAGCAACTTTAACAGGAGAAAATGGGATCTTGACAAAAGCAACAGAGGCAGGAAAACAGACAGAAATAGAAGGAATACGAGAAGAAGCAGAACTGGTGAAGCAAGAAGTATTAAGTGGAGACCTAGTAACAGGAGAAGATACAGCAAGAGAAGATGTGATAAATGCGATAGTAGATGAAATGGGAGGAACAGCAAATGGAAATCTAATAAGAACAGAAGATGGAAAATATGAGATTATGGTAAAAGAAGATAATACCATAGAAGTAGTAGAAAAAGGACAAGGATATATAGATGCAGAATATAAAGAAGCAGCACTAGAAAGTGATTTTAGATGGACAACATTAGAAGATGGAACAGTAAGAATATATGAATATTTAGGAACAGAAACAAGTTTACATATTCCAGATACAATAGACGGAAAACCAGTAACAGTATTGAAATTAGATAAAAATAACGGTACAAGTGAAGGTTCTTTTGAAGGAGGAAAAATAGCAACAAATGTTACATTAAAAAGTGTAAAAATACCAGATACAGTGAAAGAAATAGGATATAAGTCGTTTAGTTCTGATGAATTGGAATATATAGAGTTACCATTAGAATTAACTATTATAGGAAGAGAGGCTTTCTCTAAAAATAAATTGAAAGAAATAGAAATGCCGGATACAGTAACTAGTATAGATGAAAGAGCATTTCAAGAAAATGAAATAGAAAATTTAAAATTATCTTCAAATATAACAAGAATAGAAAGATTTACATTTTATAACAATAAGATAAAGAGTATAGAAATACCAGAAGGGGTAACATTTGTAGGAGATAAGGCTTTTGGTAATAATCAAGCAACAAAAATAGAAATACCAAGTACAGTGACAACAATGGAAGGAGGGGCATTTACAAAGAATAATTTGGAAGAAATCATATATGGAAGAACTGCAGCAGGAGAAGAAGATAAAACAATAATTAATTCATATGCGGGAAGAAATGCAGGAGATGTAGTCATACCAGAAGGGGTGAAAGAAATAGAAAAAAACGCTTTTAGTGATGTTGGTTTAACTAGTCTGGAAATACCTACAAGTGTAAAAGATATAGGAGGAGGCGCTTTTAATGGAGATAATTTAGAAAAATTAATAATATATGCACAACCAGAAAAAATAAGAACGTTCAGTTTTCGTTTTGAGAAAATAGAATATTTGGAATTTAAAGCAAATACATTTTGTAACAGTATGGGAGCAATATATGCGCAAAGTATAACAGAAATGAAAGTCCCATATAGTGAAGATCATAGTGTTTTAGAATATTATAAAGGACTTATTGAGAATTCAGTAATAGTAGGAGAAGTAGAATCTATAACTGAAAAATAAATAGAAGATAAAAGTAAAAACTTTCTTGTATAGAAATATATAAGAAAGTTTTTTATAAATTCCTTTATTTTTTTATTCTAATTGTATATAATAGAAAAGAAAAAATACAAAAAATGTCCAAAAAGAAACGTCCCCGATGGACCCTAAATGAATAAAAAGATAAGAGGTGCAAAATGAATAAAACAGAAGCTAAAAAAAGAATAGAAGAATTAAGAAAAAAGACAGAATATTATGCAAGAAAATATTATGATGATGATAAACCAGAAATATCAGATTTTGAGTATGATATGTTGATGGTAGAATTAAGAAATTTGGAAAAAGAATACCCAGAATTTATTTCAAAGAATTCTTTAACACAAAAAGTAGGTGGACATGTTAAAGAAGGATTTCAAAAGGTAACTCATGAAGTTCCACTTCAAAGTTTGCAAGATGTATTCAGTTTTGAAGAAGTAGAAGAGTTTGATGAAAGGATAAGAAAGCAAGCAGAGGAAAATGAAATAAAAGATGTAAATTATGTAGTAGAAACCAAAATTGATGGATTATCTGCAGCATTAGAATACAAGCAGGGAAAGTTTGTAAGAGGTGCAACAAGAGGAAATGGGATAATTGGAGAAGATGTGACAGAAAACTTAAAAACAGTGAAAACCATTCCAATGGAGTTAACAGATAAAATTGATATTACAGTTAGGGGAGAAGTGTTTATATCAAAACAAGACTTTGACAAGATGAATCAAGAAAGAGAAGAAAATGAAGAAGAATTGTTTGCCAATGCCAGAAATGCAGCAGCAGGTTCTTTAAGACAATTAGATAGTAAAATAACAGCAAAAAGACCTCTAGACATATATATTTTTAATGTACAAAAAATAGAAGGAAAAACATTTAACTCTCATTTTGAGGAATTAGAATATTTAAGTAAATTAGGATTTAATGTAAACCCAGTTATAATTCCTTGTAAAACTATTCAAGAAGCAGAACAAGCAATTGAAAAAATTGGAGAAGATAGAGAAAATTTAACATTTGGAATTGATGGAGCAGTTATAAAGGTAGATGATTTACATTTTAGAGAAATATTGGGTTCAACAATAAAAGTTCCAAGATGGGCAGTAGCATATAAATATCCACCAGAAAAGAAAGAGACGATTTTAAAAGACATCATCTGTCAAGTAGGAAGAACAGGTGTCATCACACCAATGGCTATATTAGAGCCAGTCAAAGTAGCAGGATCAACCATATCTAAAACAACTTTACACAATGAAGACTTTATTAAAGAAAAAGAATTAAAAATAGGAGATACAGTTGTTATCCAAAAGGCAGGAGATGTCATTCCAGAAATTGTAGAAGTAGTAAAGAATAAAAGAACAGGGAATGAAAAAGATTTCGAAATGCCAAAAGTATGTCCAGTTTGTGGAGCACCTACTGTAAGAGAAGAAGGTGAGGCAGCAGTAAGATGTACAGGAATTGAATGTCCAGCAAAGCTATTCAGAAATCTAGTACACTTTGTTTCAAGAGAAGCGATGGATATTTCTGGATTAGGAGAAAATATTATTCAACAATTATTGGACAAAGAACTTATTAAAAATATAGCAGACATTTATACGTTAAAATTTGAAGATATTGCTTCTTTAAAGAAAAATGGAAAGAAATTTGCACAAAATTTAGTAGATGCCATAGAAAGAAGTAAACAAAATGATTTATCAAAATTGATAACAGCATTAGGAATTCGTCATGTTGGCGTAAAGGCTTCTAGAATGTTGGCAAAAAAATATAAGACGATGGATAATCTAATGAGTGCTAGCTTTGAAGAATTAAGTATGATAGATGATATTGGACCAATTGTAGCAAATAGTATCAGAGAATTTTTCTTAGAAGAACAAACAATAGATTTAATTACTAAACTAAAAACAGCAGGTGTTAATATGAATTCACTAGAAGAAGAAAGTGAAGATAATCGATTTGAAGGAAAAACATTTGTCTTAACAGGAAGCTTAGAAGACTTTACAAGAAATGAAGCATCTGAAATCATAGAAAGATTAGGAGGGAAGACATCAGGAACTGTATCTAAAAAAACAGACTATGTATTAGCAGGAGCAGACGCAGGAAGTAAATTAACAAAAGCACAAAATTTAGGTGTTACAGTTATATCAGAAGCAGAATTCAAGGAAATGATAAAATAGATGTCCAATTGGGGACGTTTCTGTTTGGGACATTTTTATGTAAAGTTATCATGATTTATAACTTCAAAAAATTGCAATATTTTGACTATTTAAAAACACAACGCACTAGCTTTACATAAAAATGTCCCAAACAGAAACGTCCCCAATTGGACAAAAGGAGGAAAAGATGGACAAAAACTATACATTTGAAATGATGTGGGAAGATTTAGATGATGGATATCAAATTTATTATACTTATGTAAGAAATCGTTATCTATTATTTAAAACAGCATCAAATTGTTATACACAAAAATTATTATCTACAAATCCTAAAAATCCACAACCGAAAATGACAATGCTTACATTGAAAAGGGTTAAGGAAATGTTTCCACATATGGAAAATATTGAATATCGTATAGGAATATCTGATGAAGAATTATAAAAAACGATAATTGAATATAATAGAAAAGGAATTGAAGAGATGGTAAAAAATATAATATTTGATTTGATGAAAGTTATTATAAAAAAAGAGTCTAATATAAAAACATTAATGAATTTTACAAATGATTCTAATAAGGCAGAAGAATTACAAAAATATATATTTGAAACAGAAGAATGGAAGTTATTAGATTTGGGGAATATTACTCAAGAACAAGCTATAAGAGAAATGCAAAGAAAAGCACCCAAAGAGTATACGAATTTAATTGAAGAAATAATGAATAAAAGGTGTCAATATTTTACTGTTAATGAGGAAACTGTAAAAATTGCAAAAAGATTAAAAGAAAAAGGATACCATATATATGTTCTATCAAATATGTCAGAATTTGCTTATACCTATTTTAAAGATATAGATTTCTTTCAATTGTGTGACGGAATTATGATTTCGGCATATGAACATCTAGTAAAACCTGAAGAGAAAATATTTAAAACTTTATTAGATAGATATCATTTAAACCCACAAGAATGTTTATTTATTGATGATGATGACACAGGAAAAAGTTTAGAAACCGCAAATAGATTAGGAATATTAGGTAGAAGAGTAAAACCAAATGATAGCCAAGATGTTTTAACTTTATTAGAAGAATATAAAATTGAAGTTTAAAAAGATATATATAGAAAGTGAATAAAAATATGGAAGATATTGAAAAAATTATAAAACATACTAATACGAAAAATCAAGAAAAAGTAGATTGGACAAAAGCTTGGAGTAAAAAATATCCAGTATTAGCAACATATAAAGATGAAGTGGATGTAGAAAAATATGCTAAAGAAATTAGAAAATTATTAGAAAGTTTACAACAAGAATATCAATATACGAAATTAAATTCAATGCTAGTTTTAAAAGATATTCTATATCAGGAATGGAAAAATCAAAAAAGAAAATAGAGAAAAGTAAAAAGAGATGAATTCACATATAATTCACATTTCTTGCAAAAAGTATACATATATAGATAGTATATTTATAATCATAAACATCCCCTTTTTTTCAAAAGCTATTCTGTTAAAGAAATATAAAAAACAGAATAGCTTTTTATATATTTTTACATTCTAGAAAATTCAACTTTCTAGAATGCAAAAACAATATTGTACAGAAAATTGTATAACAATTTTTTCTTCAACAAATCTTTATGCATATTCAAAAATTTAAATAAATATAAAGAAATTTTTGAATACGCAAGAATGTCCTTTTACTCTGATAGTTACACAATTTTACTTGCGAAAAATTGACACACTAACAATAATGCCGACTTTAAAATGTTATAAATAGATAAAATGTTAAAAAAAGCCCACTATTGTTCTTGCAAAAAGAAAATGGTTAGTATATAATCAGTTGAGAAAAAAGGAAAGGAGATATAGAGTCATATACTCTATAAAATAGAAAAAATGGCAGTAATAATAGATGGAAAAGAATTATCAAAAAAGGTAAGAGAAAATTTAAAAATAGAATGTGAGAATTTAAGAAAAAAAGGAATTATACCAAAATTTGCAGTTATTATGGTAGGAGATGATCCAGCCTCAAAGGTATATGTTAGAAATAAAAGTAAAGCATGTGATGAAATTGGAGTAAAATATGAGGAACATATATTAGATGCGAGTATAACACAAAAAGAATTAATAAACCTAATTCATGAATTGAATGAAGATAAAAGCGTAAATGGAATATTATTACAAAGTCCAATTCCAAAACATTTAGATATAGATGAAGCATTTAGAGAAATTTCCTATGAAAAAGATGTAGACGGATTTAATCCAGTAAATGTAGGAAAATTATTATTAAATCAAGATACTTTTGTATCATGTACACCATATGGAATTATGAAAATGTTTGAAGAATACAATATAGATTTAGAAGGAAAAAATTTAGTCATTATTGGAAGAAGTAATATTGTAGGAAAGCCACTTATGGCATGTTGTTTAAACAAACATGCGACAGTAACAATTTGTCATTCAAGAACGAAAGATTTAAAAGAAAAGACACGAAATGCAGATATATTAGTAGCTGCTATTGGAAAACCAAATTATGTAACAGCTGATATGATAAAAGAAGGAGCAGTCATTATAGATGTTGGAATAAATAGAGGGAAAGATAAGAAAATAACCGGTGATGTCGATTTTGAAAATGTAAAAGAAAAAGCAAGTTATATTACACCAGTTCCCGGGGGAGTAGGACCAATGACAGTAGCAATGCTCATGAATAATGTTATAAAAGCAACAATTAACCAAAATAAATAGAAAAAATAGGGCACTTTTGATAAAGTGCTTTTTGTATTTTAGAGAATAGATAATGTACAAAGACTTCTAACATAAAAATTAAACTTACTAGAAGAGGAGGTATAATATTAATCATTTAGAAAATAAAAAATATTGGATATGGCTATCATTAATAGAAAAATTAGGACCTAAATGTAAACATAGATTATTAGAAATATATAAAACACCTGAAATAATTTATAATTTGAAAAAGCAAGAAATTATGAATATAAAAGGGTTTAATGAAACATTGGCTAATATGCTATTAGATAAAGAAAAAAGAGATAAATTAGAAAAATACATGGAAGATATGCAAAAACAAGGGATTGATATAGTAACGATAGAAGATAAAGAATATCCACAATTATTAAAAAATATATATGATTATCCCATTTCCTTATATTGTAAGGGAAATAAAAAAATCTTGAATAGAATATCATTTGGAATTATCGGATGCAGAGAAGCAAGTTCATATGGTATAAAAGTAGCACGATATTTTTCATATTATTTATCCCAAAAAGGGAGTAACATTGTAAGCGGATTAGCAAAAGGAATTGATAGTCATGCACATATAGGAGCTTTGCAAGCAAATGGAAAAACGATAGGTATTATAGGAAGTGGATTAGATGTCATATATCCTAAAGAAAATCAATATTTATATGATAAAATTATAAAACAAAATGGTGCTATATTATCTGAATATCCACTAGGAGTAGAACCTATAAAAATGCATTTTCCAGCAAGGAATAGAATTATTAGTGGAATTAGTAAAGGAATTATCGTGGTTGAAGCTAAAAAGAAAAGTGGAACATTGATAACAGTGGATTTTGCTTTAGAACAAGGGAGAGATGTTTATGTTGTTCCGGGAAATATTGATTCCATAAATTCAGTTGGAACAAATGATTTAATTAAACAAGGAGCTCAAATAGCAACAATATTTAAAGATATAAAATTCTAGAATAGGGTTTTAGTTATTTCAACAGAAATTTACATTCTGTATATTTACTTATCATATTTTAAATGATATAATAACAAAAATATAAAAATGGGAGAGAAGAATGACAAGAGTAAAGTTAAGAGATAGAATATTACCTCAATATACAAAGGGAGAAGAAATATTCAATATGACATCTCACATTGTAGGTGCAGTTTTAGGAATTGTAGCGACAGTTTTGTGTATTGTTTTTGCTGCTATTCATGGAAATGGATATGGAGTTGTTAGTGGAGCTATTTATGGTGTTACAATGATTATATTATATACCATGTCTAGTATTTATCATGGACTAAGCCCTAAGAGATATTCTAAAAGAGTATTCCAAGTATTAGATCATTGTTCCATTTTTTTATTAATTGCAGGGTCTTATACACCTTTTGCATTATGCACTTTAAGAGAATATAATACAGCAACTGGATGGACAATATTTGGAATTATATGGGCAATGGCAATATTAGGAATTGTTTTGAATTCTATAGATATAAAAGCATTTAAAAAATTCTCAATGATATGTTATTTAATCATGGGATGGTGTATTGTAGTAAAAATAAATCTTTTACCACAGTTACTAGGAATAGCAGGATTTAGCTTGTTGTTGCTTGGAGGAATTGCATATTCTATAGGAGCTATATTGTATGGTATTGGAAAAAAACATAAATGGATGCATTCTGTATTTCACATGTTTATATTATTAGGGAGTATATTACAATTTTTCTGTATATTACTATATGTTATGTAACAAAAAAAGAAGGTCAAAAAACCTTCAAACACTCACAGATATAAATATATTTTAGCACAAAATGATTAAAAAATCAAATTAAAGAAAGTGAAAGAAAAAGAGAATATACATGAAAAAATGAGATATAATAATATAAAGGAAGAAAAAATATAGTTTAAAAAGAAAAAGTCATTTGTAAAAAATATTTAAATATGTTAATATATAAATAATCTAATAAAGTTTGCAAAATCCCTGCATAGTACGTAAGAGCATAATTTTTAGAACCAACAAATTTTAAGAGGGGCTGATCTCTCAAATATGGCGTGCATGCTCACAGATAATAGTGAGAAGCCCATAAGTATTTAGGTAAGCACCCACCTGTTTTTAGGAGCAGGTCCTTAAAAATTAAAAAGCTGACGGCTAAGGCGGGGCTTTTTTTATGTTAATAGTATAAAATAAATACAGGAAAGAAGGTGGTCATATGACAATTAAACAAGCATTGATAAAAGGTGTTACTGTATTAAAATTAGAAAAGATTTCTACACCAAAATTAAAAGCAAGACTATTATTACAATATGTATTAAAAAAGCCAAGACAATATTTAATTGTATATGACAATCAAAAGTTAACAGAAAAAGAAGAGCAAGACTATTTAAAATATATAGAATTATTAAAACAAGGAGAACCAATAGAACATATTACACATCAAAAAGAATTTATGAAATTAAACTTTTATGTAGATGAAAATGTGTTAATACCAAGGCAAGATACAGAAATATTAGTAGAAGAGGTCATAACGATAGCTAAAAAAACAAGAGCAAAAAAAATACTAGATTTGTGTACAGGAAGTGGAGCAATTGCAGTATCTTTAGCAAAATATTTAGAAAATGTACAAATAACAGCTTTAGACATTAGTGGAAAGGCATTAGATATTGCGATTGCCAATGCGAAAAATAATCATGTTCAAGATAAAATTACATTTGTAGAATCAAATCTTTTCGAAAATTTAGCACCAGAAAAATATGATATCATTGTTTCTAATCCACCATATATTAGACGAAAAGAATTAGAAATATTAGATAGAGAAGTAAAAAGAGAACCACAGATAGCTTTGGATGGAGGAGAAGATGGTTTAGATTTTTATAGAAAAATTATAGATATTGGATATCAATATTTAAAATATGGAGGATATATTTGTCTAGAAATTGGATATGACCAAAAAGAAGAAATTATGCAGATTATAAAAGATAAAAAACAATATATAAATACATATTGTAAAAAAGATTTATATGATAATGATAGAATCATTGTAACAAAATTAGGATAGTGTCCAATTGGGGACGTTTCTTTTTGGGACATTTTTATGTAAAGTTAGTCGAATGTATTCTAAATACTAATAATATATAAAATTAAAATATCATATAATTATTAAAGTTATAATCATAACTTTACATAAAAATGTCCCAAAAAGAAACGTCCCCAATTGGACAGAATAGAAAAAGGAGGAAACAATGTCTTTTTCATCAGATATAAAACAAGAATTGAATAAGGCAAATAGTTTGGTTAATAAAGAAAATGTAAAATTTGAGTTAATGGGCTATTGTATTTCTGGAAATACAGATGTAATAAAAGGAAAGAATATTCGATTTTCAACAGAAAGTGATTATAATATTAATCGATTTTCAAAATTATTATCAAATTTAGAAATTAATCATGATATGGATGTCAATGGAAAAACATTTCATATTGTGACAAAAGCATTTGACATTCATAAATTGGAATATTTAGAGATAAGAGAAAATGAAATTTGTGTAAAAAGTGAAATAAAAAATATAGAAACAGATGACCAGATAAAGGCATTTATTAGAGGTTGCTTTTTAGGAGCAGGTTCTATTAATAATCCAGAAAATTCTTATCATTTAGAGATTGTTTTATCAAATGAAAACAATTTGAAAGTATTCCAAGAACTGTTAAGCAATTTTGATATTCATATAAAAGAGTTAATTACCAAAAATCGATATTCTGCTTATATAAAAGAAGGAGAAGAAATTTCAAAGTTATTGGCAGTTATTGGAGCTAATAGAGCAGTTATGCAATTTGAAGATATCAGAATACAAAAAGAGATGAGAGGAAAAGTAAACCGAATTGTCAATTGTGAAACAGCGAATTTGAGCAAAACAATTAATGCAGCGATTGAGCAAATTGCAGCTATTAAAAAGTTGCAAGAAGAAGGTAAATTTAATAAATTAGATGATAATTTAAAAGAAATTGCCATATTAAGAATAGAAAATCCAGATATGCCATTAGTAGAATTAGGAAAGTTATTGAAAGAACCACTAGGAAAATCAGGTGTAAATTATAGATTAAAGAAAATCATGGAGATAGCAAATGGAAAATAGAGAATTAGGGATTTATATACATATACCATTTTGTCAGCATAAATGTGATTATTGTGATTTTATTTCATTTTCAAATAAACAAGATTTTATAGAACACTATGTGGAAACTGTAAAAAAGGAAATAAATAATTATTTTGAAGATAAAATATTGCTAGAAACATATACAATAACCACAATCTATATTGGTGGAGGAACACCATCATATATTGATAGTAAGTATATCTGCGAAATAATGGAAGTATTAGAAAATAACTTAAAACAGAACAAAGTGAAATTTGAAGATATGGAAATTACCATAGAAGTAAATCCAGGAACAGTTACAAAGAAAAAATTAGAACAATATAGAAAAGCAAAAATCAATCGATTAAGTATAGGTCTACAAAGTACGAATAATGAAATGCTAAAACAAATTGGAAGAATCCATACTTATGAACAATTTTTAGAAACTTACAAAATAGCAAAAGAGGTTGGTTTTGAAAACATAAATGTGGACTTGATGATAGGGTTACCAAACCAAACAATAGAAGATATAAAAAGAAGTTTAAAAGAAATTGTGCAATTAAATCCTACACATATTAGTGTATATTCTTTAATTATAGAAGAAGGAACGGTAATAGCACGAAAAATAGAAAATCATCAGTTACAAGAAATGGATGAAGAACTGGAACGAAATATGTATTGGTATGTGAAAAATACATTAGAATTAAATGGATATACGCATTATGAAATTTCTAACTTTGCAAAAGAAGGAAAAGAATCAAAACATAATATGAATTGCTGGAGGCAAAAAGAATATATTGGAATCGGATTAGCTGCACATTCCTATTTAAATTATGTTAGATATACCAATACTTCAGAAAGGGAGCAATATATTACTAGAACGAATAATAGAAATACAGATTTAGTAAAAGATATATTAGAATTAGCTCAAAATGATGAAAAATTGAACTTAGAAGAAAACATAGAAAATGTGGAATTATCTAATAACAATAAAAAAACAAATCTCAAAGAAAAGGAAAAATATATAGAAATGATTTATGAGATAGAAGAAGTACAAGATGTAGAATCCAGAAAAAAAGAATATATGCTTTTAGGATTAAGAACCATAGAAGGTGTATCTATCTCAAAATTTAAAGAGAAATATATAGATAATCCTATATTTCTATTTAGAAAAGAATTAGAAAAACTAGTAGAAGAAAAATTGGTCGTGATAGATGGCGATTATATAAAACTTACTAATAAAGGATTAGATTTAGCAAATTTGGTGTGGGAAGAATTTATTTAATTAATTGAAAAAGTTGACATAAACTTGAATTTAAAAGTAAAATATGATAAAATATTTAGGTAAAAAATCATATAGTAAGCAAAAGGAGAAATTTATGAAGTTAGATTCGCCAAAACCACTAAAAAGAATAGCAGTTTTAAAAGATTTTAAATATGGAGTTGAAATTGAGTTCCCATATAGAATAAAAGATGAAGAAACATTATTATATAATTTTAATCACTATAATAAAAATGAATTAAATAATCAATGGAAATTTAATAAAGAATTGACAAATGAATATCCAAAGGAGGTTGCTATTGGAGAATTTGTATCTCCTATTCTGAATGAAAGTGATGTTAGGTCTTTAGACCAAGTAAATCTAATTTTACAATTAGTTAAAGCTTTTCAACACCCAGTATTAAAAGCAAAAGAAAGAAATACACATTTTCATTTTGATATGGATTTACTAGGGGATTCTCTTGAACATTTACCTTCATTTTTAAGTATTTATAGAGCGTATGAAATTATTTTTTCTAGAATAATATCTTGTGAAACCAGTTTGGTTAGAAAAAAGGGGATATCTGATAGAATAGCCAAATCATTAAAAAATATTTCCATTTCAGATATTTTAAGAACATATAATGGAGGAGAATACAATTTAGAAAATTTAAAGAAATTTAGGAAGTTACCGATTAATTTATTTAATGTGGGGGCTTTTTACGAAGCAAAAAGTAAAAATGCAATCCCATGTGTTATAAGCGAAAAAAGTGATAGCATGCAAAAACAATTACAAACTGTAAGATTTGTTGTAGATGCGGGATTATATGATTCATCAAAATATCAAATTTTAAAGAAATTAACACCAACTGTTGAATTTAGAATAACACCATCAACAACAGATTTAGGCTATTTCCAACAAAATCTGTTACTATTTAGTGATTTATTCCTTATGGCTCAAAATCTAGAAAGAATACAAGGACTTAAACAAAAAGTAGATACAAGAAATAAATTAATTGATGAAAAAGGACCAAGTGTTTTTGAAAAGGGTATTGATGAAGGCATAAGTGATATAACACATTTTTTACAACCAGAATTACGAGATAGATTGCAAATGCAATATATGTTTGCAGAACAAGTACCTTTATATAGTAATTCAATAAATAGGTAAAATTAATAGGCAGTTGAAATTTACTAAAATTTTGAAAAAAGCTTGACAAAACAATAAAGGATATGATATTATATTTAACGTTACAAGAAGAAGTCAAACTTCTCACCTTATCCAATTAAGGAAAAAGGTTAGAAATTAAATATGATTAGCACATTTAATGCTAATTTTATTTTAGATTTGGCTTGTAACAAAAGTCAAATTTTTTTTATTATTGGAGGTGTTTTGTATAAAACAAGAATTACCAATTAATGGTCAAATAAGAGCAAAAGAAGTACAATTGATCGGAGACAATGGAGAGAAAATAGGCATTATTTCTTTAAATGAAGCTTTAGAAAAAGCAGAAGAAAAGAATTTAGACTTAGTTTTAGTAGCTCCAAATACAAATCCACCAGTTTGTAAAATTATGAACTATGGAAAATATAAATTTGAGCAAGCTAAAAAAGAAAAAGAAGCAAAAAAGAAACAAAAAAGCTTTGAAGTTAAAGAAATAAGAGTAACTCCAAATATCGAAGAACATGATTTTAGCTTTAAATCTAAAAATGCTAAAAAATTTATACAAGATGGGAACAAAGTAAAAATAACAGTTAGATTTAGAGGAAGAGAAGTGAACAATTCAAAAGCTGGTGAAGTTGTTTTAAATAAATTCATAGAAGATATGAGTGATATCGCAGTAGTAGAAAAAGCACCAAAGCTTGAAGGAAGAAATATGTTTACAATTTTAGCTAAAAAAACTGAAAAATAAAATATGAAAGGAGACTATTATTATGCCAAAATTAAAAACAAATAAAGCTGCAAAGAAAAGATATTCTTTAACAGCAACAGGAAAAGTAAAAAGAACAAAATCAAACAGAAGACACTTATTAGCAAATAAAACTAAAAGACAAAAAAAATCAGGAAAAATTCAAAATGCTTATGCAGATAAGACATGTATGAATACAATCAAAAAATTATTACCTTACGGTAATTAATATGGAGGAGGGTGATAGATATGGCAAGAGTAAAAACAGCAAGAACAACAAGAGCAAGACATAAAAAAATATTAAAACAAGCTAAAGGATATTTTGGAGCAAAACATTATAGATTTAGAAATGCAAATCAAGCAGTTATGAAATCTTTATCATATGCTTATGTAGGAAGAAAAGATAAAAAGAGTAATTTTAGAAAATTATGGATAGCAAGAATTAATGCAGCAGCTAGAATGAATGGAACTACATATAGCAGATTAATTGCTGGATTAAAGAAAGCAAATGTAACAGTTAATAGAAAAATGTTAGCAGAGATTGCAGTAACAGATCCAAAAGCTTTTACAGAAATTGCTGAAATTGCAAAAAAAGCATAAAACTTATAAATAAAGTTATTTTATAGAAATAAAATAGCTTTATTTTTTTTACAAATTTTTTATAAAAAGTAGAAATATTACGAAAATATTACAAAAAAATTAAATTTCTGTAAAAAGAAATGGAAATATTGAAATAAATGAATAGACGTGATAACCTAATATAGAAGAAGAAAAATAAAAGGGGAATGAAAGAATGAAAAATACAATGAAAAAAATTATTAGTCTATTAATTGCACTATTAGTTACATTTTCTTTTTGGACAGTACAAGCCAAAAGTGAGGTAGAAGAAAATACCACAACAATAGAATATTCAGAAGATTATAAAGCATGGCTGAATTTGAGTGAAGAAGATAAAAAAAGTACTTTAGAGCCAAGAAAATATGATATAGTAACTAAAAAAGATAATATATCTTATTTAAAAGAAATGGATAACGTATTTAAAATACAGCAATTATTAAGGGCGAACCTATCTGCTAAATATGATTTAAAAGATATCATTCCAGAAAATGTTAAAATACGAAATCAAATGCAAACCAATTCTTGTTGGGCTTTTGCTACAATTGGTGTATTAGAGTCACATTTAGGGTTAAAAGATAAAAATAGTTCAAAACCAGTAGTTGCTTATGATTTTTCAGAAAAACATATGAATTATGGAACAGCAAAATCTGCATTTTTAGATGGTAAAACAAATGAATATGGATTTGCTAAAGAAGTAAGTGATGGCGGAAATTTCTATTTGGCAACACAATATATGGCAAATGGTCTTGGAGCTATAGATGAAAGTGATTTGCCATTTGTAAATAGCGAAGAAGATATAGATATTTCCGAAATACAAAATAAAGAAGTAAAAACAACATTATATGATACTGTAGAATTTCCAAGTTTGACTCCTTCAGAGAGAGAAGAAGTGATGCCAAGCATAAAACAACATATAGTAAATTATGGTGGAGTATATGCAAGTGTACATGGAGCTGCTATATTTAGTAATAGTTATAATAATGAAACAGGAGCAATATATTGTACAAGCGAGATATTAGAACCTAGAAATCATGCAGTTGTTATTATTGGTTGGGATGATAATTATAGTAAGGATAATTTTAATGAAAACCATAGACCAGAAGAAGATGGTGCATGGATTGTTAAAAATTCATGGGGAGAAAGTATATCAGAAAAAATTAGTATATTAAAAGAGTCACTTTTTGAAGCACAACAATCTACTTGTGAAGCAAATGGATGGTATTCACCAGAAGAGATACCAACAGAAGTAATTGTAGAAATGTATAAATCAAGTTATGGTGAAGACAAAGTTTCAGTTCAAGGTGAAGATATTATAGTTGAGATAGGAAATAAAGGATATATGTATATTTCCTATGAAGATTGTAATGTATATAGAAATTTAATAGGAATAGAAAAGGCAACTTATAGTAAAGATTATGACAATGTATACCAAAATGATATGTTAGGACCAATTAATAATATAGGCATTAATTCTCAAAATAATGTATATATGGCAAATGTCTTTACAAGAGATTCTAGTGTACAAGAAGTATTAGATAAGATTACAATATATACATTTCAAGGATATACATGTAAAGTTCTAGTAAATCCAAACAATAACAGTAAAAATAAAAATGATTTACAGGAAGTCAAATTAAAAGATGGTAATAGTGAGACTATTGAACCGGGTTATCATACAATAGAGTTTGCAGAGCCTGTAAAATTAACAGGAGATTCATTTGTTGTTGTTGTACAATTAATTAATAATGATCAGATGAAACAAATTGCTTTAGAAAGTAAAATTGAAAATAGTATGTGGGAAGATGCAATTGTAAATTCTGGAGAAAGTTTTTGTGCGACAGAAACAGATTGGAATAATGGAGTATGGACAGACTTAGCAACAATGGAAGATGAAAATTTAAGAGGAAATTTATGTATAAAAGCATATACAACTTTAAAGGAAGAAGTAGAGAAGATTACATTAACAGATATTTATGTTGCTACCCCACCAACAAAAACAGTGTATACTGAAGGGGAAAGTTTTAACAAATCAGGTATGAAGGTTATGGCTAGATATAGTGATAACACTACCAAAGAAATAACCAATTATTCAATTATAGGAGGAGAAAATTTAACAATCAATAAAACAAATGTAACAATACAATACACAGAAGATGGAATTACTAAAACAGTTCAACAAGCCATAACAGTAAAAGCAAAAGAAGAACCAACTGACCCAGAAGAGCCAACAGATCCAGAGGAACCTGAAACACCAAAAGAAGAACCAACCCTATCAGATTTTACAAATGCAAAATCTAATGTAATAGAAACAAAAATGTATTTTAATTCAAAAGATATATTAAAAGGTTCATGCGAAATAACCGTTAAAACAACAGGAATTAAAATTGGTAATGAAAGCAATACATATACATACTATTATTATATGACAGGGACACAAGGAGAAGAAAATATAGAAAATTGGATAAAAGCAGAATCAATAAAAGAAAATGATGGAACATATTCAGTAATTTTTAAGGCAAAATCAGATGAATTACAAAATTATACAGACATAATAGAGTCTGATAATTTATATATATATCTAAAGGAAATTGCTGAACTAGAACAACAAAGTAAAGAACAAATTATTACATTAAGTGTAGATAGTTTAACAGAGCCAGAATGTTATATAGATGGAGAATATGTCGGAGGAATAGAAGATGTGTTAAACTATATTAAAGAAAATAACGAAAATGCAAATCAAGGCAATGAAGAATCAAAAAAGGATAACACAGTTGCATCTGGAATATTACCTCATGCTGGAAGCTTTGCATTTAAAGTTATGATAGCTATTTTAATAGTTGCTTTTGGAGGATTTGCATTTTATAGATATAAAAATATAGATAGATAAAAGAGCGAGAGTGAAGAAGTACAAGCTTCTTTTCTCTCTTTTTTTGACAATAAACAGAAAAGATGTTATAATATCTAGCATAAAACACAGCAGAAAGGTGGAAACAGTATGAAAAATGCTAAAAACTTAAAAAATGTGAGTTGGCGGATAAGATATCCCAATCGATTGGAAAACGAGCAGTTTATACTTGAAAGAAAAAATTGGGGGTTTAGGCTACTGTATGATGTATATCTAAAGGGAGAGACACCATTGTTGCTTGGTAGCTGTATTGTAAAGGAAACGGATAATAAAAATGCGGACTGCAACTGTGAGGGAAAGTGCGTTAATTGCAAATGCAAGAAAGTACAGTATGTAGTGAAAGAATTCGTTGAAAAAGATTCACTTTTAAAGAAGAGAATGCAAGATATACAGGCATTTGTAACTGAAGCTTTAAAATAATGATACTGTATGAAAGCCATGACAGAGCAGGACTTGTTCCTGCTCTGTACTAATTTGTAAACTATTGTTTTTTCATTTTAGGCTTTGAAATAAGAGAAGCTAAGTATCCGAAAAAAATGGCAGCAGCAATTCCACCTGCAGCAGCTTTTACACCTCCAGTAAAAGCACCAACAAACCCTATGTTTTTAACTTCTTCAATTGCACCTTTAGCTAAATTATATCCAAAACCAGTTAAAGGAACGGTTGCACCAGCTCCTGCAAAGTCTACAAGATACTGATAAATACCTAGTCCTCCCAGAATAGCACCGTAAGGTTACAAAAGTTACTAAAATTCTAGCAGGTGTCAATTTTGTTTTATCAATTAATATTTGACCAATTACACAAATTAAACCACCAACAACAAAACATTTTAAAAGTGTAGACCATTCAAAAACAGTTCCCCAATCTACATCATTCATAAGCTCCTCCTTGTATTATAAATTTTCGATACTAATTGCATGGGCGATTCCCGGAATGGATTCTCCTTGCTGAGAACTTGTGGAATTCATTAAAGCTCCAGTAGCAATTAACAATATTCTTTTTATTTTTCTTTCCTTTAATTGTTTAAAGAAATATCCAGAAAATACAGTACCACAACAAGCACAACCACTACCACCACTATGGGTATCTTGATTTTCTTTATCAAATATTAAAACACCACAATCATTATAATTATTTTTTATGTTGTAACCATTTGTTTTTAATAAATCGATAGCAATATCTTTACCAATATAGCCCAAATCTCCACTAATGATAGCATCATAATAATTAGGACTTCTACCTGTATCCAAAAAATGAGTAATTAATGTATCGGCGAAACTTGGTGCCATAGCGGCACCCATATTATTTCCATCTTTTATTCCCATATCAACAATTTTTCCGGGAGTAATGTGTGTAATATATGGACCAGAGCCATTTTTAGAAACAATAGCAGCTCCAGAACCTGTAACAGTCCATTGACTAGTTGGTGGTCTTTGATTTCCAAGTTCGAGAGGAAAACGAAATTGCTTTTCAGCACTACAAAAATGACTAGAAGTTGCACATATAACGTTTTTGGCAAATGCTTCTACACAAATAGAACCTAAAGTTAAAGATTCCACAAAAGTTGAGCAAGCACCAAATACACCAAAAAAAGGTATGTTTAATTCTCTTAATCCAAAACTAGAAGAAATACATTGATTTAATAAATCACCGGCAAACATACAATCAATTTCGCTTGCTGAAATGCCAGCTTTTTGAATAACCATATTTACGGTTTCTTTTATAATTTTACTTTCAGCTTTTTCCCATGTTTTTTCGCCCCAAAATTCATCCTCTAACGTTTGATCAAAATATTTTGCTAAAGGTCCTTCAGCTTCTTTAGGACCAACAATAGAGGCACACTCTAAAATAGAGGGAGGAGTGCTAAATTTAATTGTTTGTTTTCCAAGCTTTTCCAAAAAATTCAACTCCTTTCATTGAATGTTAGGGATGTGTTCAATCGTTCAAAATGGAACGATTTAGCATGTCCCTAATGTTCAATTTACACTAAAGTAATTGCTTGGGTATTAAATATTAAGTAAATAATACCTACTAAAATAGATGCAGATATACCAAACACTAAAACTGGTCCTGCAACAGTAAACATTTTTCCACCAACTCCCATTACATAACCTTCTGATTTATATTCCATAGCAGGAGAAACGATTGAATTTGCAAAACCGGTAATTGGAATTAGAGAACCAGCACCTGCAAATTTTCCAATTTTATTAAAAATGTTTAATCCAGTAAGAAAAGCAGATAAACCAATTAATAAAATGGAAACAATTGTCCCTGAAGTTTGTGTATCAAATCCTCTATCTTTGCAAATATTAAGTATGATCTGCCCTATGGTACAAATTAGTCCGCCAACCCAAAAAGCATTAAAACAATTTTTAATAATTGGTGAATTTGGCGATTTTTTATCAACATATTCTTGATATGCTTTTTTTGTTTCTGTTGGATTTTCCATAATACATGATTCCTTTCAAAATTTAAGCATCTTTATTGTCTTTTCTATTTAAATCAATAGAAAACGAAATATCTAAATCAACAAAATATTCAGAAATTTTGTCCCCACTAATACTTGCTCTTTGCTCTAAAATTTTTACATCAGAAAGATAATCAATTGTTTTGGAAGCTTCTGCAACTGCTTTGACAATTGCATCTTTCCAAGAAACAGTTGAGTTACCAGTAATGATTAAATGTTTTTTGATTTCCATAAATTTACCTCCAAATCTTTTAAAGGTATGATTTCCAAAAATATAAAAAAATATACAAAACAGGTAGAAAAAATATAATAAAAATTATATAATTTAGAAAAAATAAAGGGAAGGAAAAGAATACATGGATGTTGTAAGAGAAGTAGCACTAAAAATTATTTATAAAATTGATAAAGAAAAAGCATATTCTAATATTGTATTAGACGAAACAATAAAAGAATATAGAAATAAATTAGATGATAGAGATATTGGCTTTATATCTGAGTTAGTTTATGGAGTAATTACATGGAAGCTAACTTTAGATGAAATTATAAAAAAATATTCTAAAATAAAATTAAAAAAAATTTCTCCATGGATTTTGAACATAATAAGAATGGGAATTTATCAGATTGTGTTTTTAGATAAAGTGCCAAAGTCAGCAGCTGTTAATGAAAGTGTGAATTTAGCAAAAAGATATGGACATAAAAGTAGTTCTAATTTTGTAAATGCAATATTGAGAAAAATAGAGAAAAAAGATTATGAAGAATTATTCAGTATAGAAGATAATATTGAAAGAATTTCAAAAACGACAGCAATGCCTATTTGGATAGTAGAAGAATTGTTAAAACAAAAAGATATAAAAAAGGTAGAAAAAATTTGTAAAAATTCTAATATAAAACCAAGGGTTACAATCAGAATAAATAAGTTAAAAACGAATAAAGAAGAACTTGAAAAGCTATTAGAAGAAAGAAATATAACATATCAAGAAGGAAAACTAGAAGATTTTTTGATTTTGGATAAAATAAAGGGGATAGAAAATTTAGATATATTTCAAAAGGGATATTTTACTATTCAGGACGAGGGAGCTGGATTGATCGCTTTCGCATTAGAAGTAAAACCCAATGAAACTGTATTAGATGCTTGTAGTAGTCCGGGAGGAAAAACTACTTATTTAGCTGAAATTATGCAAAACAAAGGCGAAATATATGCATGGGATTTGCATGAACATAGAATAAGATTAGTAGAAGAAAATGCCAAACGATTAGGTATTAGTATTATTCATACGAAATGCCAAGATGCTACTTTATATAAAGAGGAATATAAAGAAAAATTTGATAAAATTCTTTTAGATGTACCGTGTTCAGGAAGTGGTGTATTGAAAAGAAAACCAGATATAAAATGGAAAAGAAAAAAAGAAGATATACAAGAACTTGTTCAAACACAAAAAACAATATTAGAAACTTGTTCAAAGTATCTAAAAGAAAAAGGTGAACTTATATATGCAACATGTAGTATTTTTGATGAGGAAAATCAAAAAGTAATAGAAGAATTTTTACAAAAAAATTCAAATTTTAAACAAGTGAAAATGAATATACAAAAATATGAAAATTATATAGATGAGAAAGGAAATATCCAATTATATCAAGGAATAGAAAATGATGGTTTTTTTATTAGTAAATTATGTAAAAAATAAATATTACAATTACGTTACACTTAGATTACAATTACATTAAATATATTGATTTTTAGATGAAAAATGATAGAATAAGTTAGAATAAATTAGGAGAATTGTTAAAAAATGTTGAAAGCTAGTAATTTATTCAAGTATCAAAATTTATTAAGTGCAAAAAATAGAGATATATAAAATAAAAAAAAGGAGCAAAAGATGGCTAACTGTTTAGGATTGTATGTAGAGAACAACATAATTAAATATGCAAAAGTTTCAAAAGAACATGAAAAAATAAAAGTAGAAGCTTTTGGAGTTAAATTCTATGATAATTTGGAGAAAGCTATAGATCAAATTGTTGAAGAGACATATAGTTATAAAACACCAATCAGTATCAATTTATCAGAAGAAGTATATAATTATTTTGACATGTTTTCAATGTTAAGCAATAAGGATTTATCTAAAGCAATTAAAACAGAATTTGAGATGTATTGTGCTGATCAAGGATATAATCCAAATGTTTTTGAGACACGATATGTTGTTTCAAAAAATCCAGCGGATAAAGAAAAATTAAAAGTTATCCATATTGCAGCAAATAAAATAGAATTAACAAAGAAACTTCAAGTATTAGAAAAATACAAATTATCAGATATTGTACCCGTTTCTATGACAATAGCAAATTTAATAGAAACAAAACCAAAAGAAAATTGTTTAATTGTTAATATGGAAGAAAATACAACAGTAACAACCATATTAGATGAAAATATATATAATATAAATCTTTTTGATGAAGGAAGTCAAGAATTTTTAAGAAAAATTAATTTAAAAGAAAACTCTATGGCAAAATCTTATGAAATATGCAAAAATACAACAATTTATACTTCAGAAGGTAAAGACCTTCAAGAAAATGAAATAGGTTATCTAGAAGATATTATGCCAACATTATATACGATTGTTGGAAATGTAAGAAAAATCATAAATGAGAGTGAAGAAAAAATAGATAAAGTATATTTGACAGGTACAGCAACTTTGATTAATAATTTAGATCTATATTTTCAAGAATACTTAAATGAAATCAATTGTGAAATATTAAAACCATATTTTATAAATGCAACAAAAGACATTAGTGTACAAGATTATATAGAAGTGAATTCAGCAATATCATTAGCATTATCAGGATTGGGACAAGGTGTACAAGGAATTAACTTTAAAAAGCAAAACTTTAATGATAAAATCCCAGATTGGTTAAAAATAGAAGTTAATCCGGGAAAAGAAAAGAAAAGTAAATTGGCAACGTCAGGCTGGTTTACAAATGATTTGGGCGAAAAATTAGATAAAACAGAAATTAGTTTATTACGAACAGTAGGAGGACTGTTTATATTATTTATTGTATATAGCTGTTTTTCAATGCTATTAAATAATCAAATGGATAGTAAAGAAGCACAAGCACAAGAATCTATTAGTAGTACAACAGCTCAAATTCAACGAGTAGAAAATGATAAAACAAAAATAGAATCTAGAACAAATGATTATACAGAAATGATTCAAAATTTACAAGATTTAAATGATAGAATCACAGATGCAAGTAAAACAAGAGATGCAATACCAAATTTATTAGACAGAATTATGTTTATCATACCAGAAAATGTACAACTAACATCAATAAAAAACACAACAGGAACACATATAGTTATTCAAGCTCAATCAAACAAATATGAACAATTAGGTATGTTTAAAGCAAAATTAGATACAGAAATGTATTTAACAAATGTAATTTCTACTTCAGGACAACAAGAAAATAATGTTATTAAAGTAACGATAGAAGGAGA
Organism: uncultured Clostridia bacterium; assembly: GCA_904419495.1. GTDB lineage: Bacteria > Bacillota > Clostridia > TANB77 > CAG-508 > CAG-269. The sequence continues at coordinate 23,147 of CAJFRV010000003.1, forward strand.
TTTACCATGAAAAAATTACTAATACTAATATTAATTGCACTTGTATTAGCATTAACAATTTTTACAATAATGAATGGACTACAAATTGGTAGTTTTCATATATTAGGAATTAGACAGATACAGGATAAAAATGCGGAATTAGAAGATACTGTAACAGAAGCTACTAAATTAGCAAGTTCTAGTTTCCCAAGTACAGTTAATGAACTAAATGCAAGTATGGAAGATTTAAAGAAACAAAAAACTGCTTATGAAGATATGGTTGCAGTTAGTGAATCAGGAGATGTCGAAACGGCAAGTCAATTGTCAAATTATAATTTAGATTTCTTATGGACACAAATTGGAACACATGCAACTAGTGAAGGTGTTAATATAGATATGGCATTAACACAAGGAACAGGAGGACAAAACGTATATAACATTAATTTTACAGCAGTTGGAAGTTATGTAGGAATTTCTGAATTTATACGTGACATAGAAGATGATTCAGATTTAGCATTTAAGATAGAAGAATTTTCAATGACAGCAGGAGAATCTACTTCACAATTGAGAGCTACTTTTGTTTGTAAGAATATACCAATAGAAGGTATTTCATCAATAGATACAAGAACACAAACGAATGCAAATACAAATACAAGTAATAATACAAATACAACAAATAGTACAAATACGGCAAATAGTGCAAATACAGCAAATACTACTAATACAACCAACACAACTGATTAAAAAGGAGGGCAAGATGGCTAAAAAAGTAATAAAAGAAATTATTATTATGTTACTATTATGTCTGGCGATTATCTTGATACTTGGTGTATTGCTATATGAATACGTACCAAGTAATAAAATTATACCAGAAGAAGTATCTTACACAACGCCAGCAGATGTTCAAGAAGAATTAAATAAGAGTGAAAATCTTGAAAATGAGCAAGTAATTTTAACATATAGTATAGATGCAACAGACTTGAATAATTATGAAAGAATTAACAGCTATGTTCCGGGAAAGACAAATCCATTTTCATCTTATGATACATCTTCAACAAGTGGAAATGAAAATCAAAGTGGAAGTTCAAATGGAGGAACTAATAATTCAAATAATTCAAATAGTTCAAGCGGCTCAGGAAATACGACAGGATCAGCAAATGACACTAATACAGGATATTTTCCTGACAAAGGAACAAAATAGTTATTAATGTTATGTTTTTTAAACATAAATTATATATATAAATTTATTTCAAAAGAAAAGGAGGACAAAAAATGAGAAACCAAAGAGGTATTACTTTAATCGCTTTAGTAATCACAATTATTGTTTTATTAATTTTAGCAGGGGTGTCAATTGCAATGCTTACAGGAGATAATGGAATATTAACAAAATCTAATGAAGCAAAAGCAAACACACTAAAAGCAGAGGCTGCTGATAAGATTAATTTAGCAATTAATGCGGAATATGCAAATATTTTAGCAGATAAAGCTATGAGTGGAGATGCAGCTGCTATAGCAAAAGCTAATGGAATTACAACAACAGATTTTGAAATTACTGTTGGAGCTTCAATCACAGATGCAACTGTATTAACAATAGCACCAAAAGCTGGTGGAGCTTATGGTGACTATAGCACAGATACAGAACTAGTAGGAAAAATTACCTATGCTGCTGGTACAGGATATACCATTGAAAAAGCAGAAGTAAAATAAAACTAATAAGATAATGTTTAGGAGGAATTACAATGAAAAATAATAAAGGTATTACTTTAATTGCATTAGTAATTACAATTATTGTTTTACTAATCTTAGCTGGTGTATCAATTGCAATGCTTACAGGAGATAATGGAATATTAACAAAAGCAACAGAAGCAGGTTCAGCAACAGATTTGTCAGAAGTACTAGAAAGAATAAATATGGAATTGAATGCACAACTTACAAATGCAATGGCAGGTCAAACATTTGATACAGAAGATGAAATTGAAAACAACTTAGGTACATTGCCAAATGGATATACAGCAACAGTTGCAGTAAGTGGTACTACAAGTTATAGTACATCAGAAAATGTTACAATAACAATAACAAGAAACCCAGATGGTGTAACATTAACACAAAATATAGGAAAAGTAGCGTATGATGCTACCGATAAAGTTTGGGAAGTAACACCAGTTGAAGGTTCAGTTAAGTAATAAATTATAAAAAAGCCATACGCACACTAAAGTGTGTATGGCTTAATTAATAAAAATGAATTAAAATAATGCACAAAAATATACAAGCGAATGATAATAAAATAGAAGGAGAAGAAATGGATATACTACTATATATAATGATATTCATAATGGGAACTGTATTTGGTAGTTTTTTTACACTAGCAATCTACAGAATACCTAAAAATCAAGATATAACACATACACATTCATATTGTCCTAATTGTAATCATAAATTAGGTTTCTTAGATTTAATACCAGTATTTAGTTATATTTTTTTATTGGGAAAATGTAGATATTGTAAACAAAAAATTAGACCAAGATATTTTATTATAGAAATATTATCAGGAATTACATTTGTATTAGTAGCATATTTGATGAATATACAAGTAGATAATTTGAAACTAACAGTTTTGGCAGAAGGTGCATTTATGGCACTTTATTTGTGTTTTATTTTTATCATGGCAGGAATTGATCTAGAAAACAGAAAAATTGATAAAATGATTTCTATGTATGGTGTAATTTTATCTATCGCATATATCATATATCTATGTGTAATAGAAAATGCTAGTATATATAGATATATCATATATTTAATATTATATATATTTATTTTGATTTTAGATTCTGTTACTTTGAAAAGATATGCTAAAAACAGTTATGTAAACGGTATAATAATCACAGCTATAACAATGAGTATATTTACAGGTGAATATGTAATGATAAATACGATTATTATGACATCATTGGCAGTTTCTTTCAATTTATTGTTACACAAAATACAAAATATTCGAAAAAGGGTTAGAAGAGAAAAGAAAGATTATGGTAAAAATGTAAACTATGGTTTTTATCTGGGAATTGCAAATATTTTAAATGTGATATTTGTCTTAGCTTACTATAAATTTTTAATTTAGTTAGAAACTAAAGAAAGGAAAATTTATGAATAAAAAAAACGAAAAAGGAATTACAACTATTGATGTTACAATTGCAATAATATTGATTACATTATTTGTAGCATTACTTGCAACATTAATGTATAGTATTAATGCAAATCATAATACCATAGAAAGAAAATCAGAAGCAACAAACTATGCAATAAATGAAATTGAAGCAATAAAGCAACAGGATTTTAATACACTACAAGATACAGATGAAACGACAAATGAATTTGAGAATATTGTAGATAATTCTGGAAATGCAACAGGATATGCTAAGAAAATAATCATAACGGATTATTCAAAATTGCCAGAAAATAAAGACGATACGACAATAATAGCAGGATTAGTAAAGAAAGTGACTGTGCAAGTGTCATATAAAGACGGAGATACTACACAAACAATAGAAATATCAACAGTTTTAACAAAAAATGATTAAGGAGATAAGAAATGAAAACACAAAAAGGTGTAACATTGATATCTGTAACAATTTATGTAATTGTTATGTTAATAGTTGTATCTGTAATAACTATTTTAACTTCATATTTTTATACAAATGTAGATATTAATTCTACAAGTGAAGACTTAAATCAGCAATATACTAAATTTAATGCATATTTTGTGGAAGAAATTAATAAAAAAGGAAATGCTTTAATAGAAATAAACGAAATGAAAGATGATAGCGGAGCGATACAACAAAGATATATCATTTTTAAAAGTGGTAATCAATACACATATATACCAGAAAATAAAGCAATATATATGAATAAGGTAAAAATAGCAGAAAATATAACAGATTGCATTATGACGACAGAACAGGAAAATGGTAAGACAACAATAAGTGTTACAATAAAAGGAGAAAATTTTGAAAGAACTACTAAATATACATTAGTAGGATAAACTGCGAAAGAGGTGTTTGGATATGGAATTAAAAAAGAGACAACCTATAGGTGTAGAATTAGTAAAAAGAGGTATTGTGGATGAAGAAGATATTGAAAGAGCATTAGAATATCAGAAAAATCATCCAAATATAAAGATAGGAGATTGTCTTTATGAATTAGATGCATGTGATCCATATATATTGATAACAGCTATAGGTGAGATTTTAGGTGAAAAAGGCATGCTTTTGAGCAGAGTGGCTATAAAAATTGACATTGAAGAATATATATCTTTAGACATTGCAAAGAAAAATAAAGCTATTCCATTCGAAATAGAAAATGGGAAGATAAAAGTATGCTTTGCGAACACAGTTAACAGAAGAAGTATAGAAACAATAAGATTACTATTTTTAAATAAAGGTTTAATTATGGACACATATATAACCTTTGAAAAAGATATTGTAAAAATTTTAAAATCTTTAGAAGGAAAAGCTAATACAGATATTAATGAATCTGGAGTTACAATTATAAATTTAGTTGACAGTATTATTAAAACAGGTATCGAAAAAAGAGCAAGTGATATTCATATAGAGCCAATGGCAACTTCTGTTAGAGTAAGATATAGAATTGATGGTGAATTATTTACAGCAGCCAATTTAGATAAAGAAAAACAACAACAAATTATAGGAAGATTGAAAGCAATATCTAATATGCATCAAGAAAAACAAGAATCTCAAGATGGTAGAATTTTACTTTATGAAGACTATAATATTCGTGTATCTTCACAACCAAACGTATATGGTGAAAAATTCGTTTTAAGATTATTAAAGAAGAACGCAAATATTAAAAATATATTTGATTTGGGATACTATGGAGAAGAAGAACAATTTAAAAGAAGTATTAACAAGAAAAATAGTATCACCATAATGGCAGCACCAACAGGAGAAGGAAAAACTACTTCTTTATACAGCATTATTGATTATTTAAATAAGCCAGAGATTAATATTACTACGATTGAAGATCCTGTTGAAATTAGAATACCGGGATTGAATCAAATAGAAATTGATAATAGAACTACTTTTGCGGGAGCATTGAGAACAGTATTAAGACAGGACCCAGATATTATCTTAGTAGGAGAAATTAGAGATAGAGAGACAGCAGAAATAGCTATACAAGCTGGACAAACAGGACATTATGTATTGTCAACAATTCATACAATTGATAGTATAGAAGTAATTAATAGGCTAAGAAAAATTGGTGTATCTGACTATGATATTGCAAGTACATTAGCGACAGCTATATCACAAAGATTAGTAAGAAGAATTTGTCCAAAATGTAAACGTGAAAGAGAATTTACAAAGGAAGAAAAAGATATTATAGAAAATATATTAGGAAAATATGATGAAAAAGTTGATTTAAAAGATATAAAAACTTATGATACACTTGGATGTGATTATTGTAATGGAACAGGTTTTTACGATAGAATTGGTATTTTTGAGATTTTAAATATTACAGATGAATTAAAAGAATTAATTGTTTCAGGCGCATCAAGTATGGAAATTAGAAAAAAAGCATTAGAAGAAAATTATAGACCATTAATTGTAGATGGAATTAGAAAAGTTATAAAAGGAGAAACGACTATAGAAGAATTGAATAAAAAATTATTATTTTTCTAATATAAAAATAGCTTAAGGAGGAAAAGAAAAATGAATTTGGATAAAATATTAGATATAGCAATGGAGAAAGATGCATCAGATGTTCATATGATATGTGGCAACAAACCAATACTTAGAATTGCAAGGGACTTAGTAGTTCTAGAAGATATGAAGGAACTTACAGAAGAAGATATGGTGGAAACATATGACTATTTGGTAAAAGGCAATGTCGATAAAGATGAAGTATATAATTCAACAAAAAAATTAGATTTATCATATGAATATAAAGATATTCGTTTAAGGGTAAACATTTCATCTTCAGACGAAATCCCAACATGTACGCTAAGACTTATCAAAAATGAGTTACCACCTTATGAATCTTTAGGAATTCCAGATGTTGTTAGAAGAATGACATATCAACCACAAGGACTAATCTTGGTTACAGGAAAGACAAACTCTGGTAAAAGTACAACATTAAATTCTATGATAGACTATATCAATGAAAATCAAAATAAAAAGATATTGACATTGGAAAACCCAATTGAGTATAAACATCATTCTAAAAAATCATTAATTGTCCAAAAAGAAGTAGGAAAAGGTAGAGATGTTTTAACTTTTAGTGATGGTGTAAAAAACTCTCTAAGAGAAGATTGTGATATTTTAGTTATTGGAGAGATTAGAGATAGAACAACAATGGAAGCAGCTATCGAAATGGCAGAATCAGGACATTTAGTTGTGGGAACTTTGCATACAAAGTCTTGTGCAGAAACTATTGATAGAATGATAAATTTCTATGAAGTAAGAGATCAAGCTAGTATAAAATATCTGTTATCAGCATTATTAAAATTAGTTGTTTCACAAAGATTATTAAAAGGAACAGATGGAAAATTAGTCTTAATTCCAGAAGTTATGGTAGTAGATAATATTGTAGCAGGAATTATTAGAAAAGAAAAATTGAGTGTATCTGAAATAGAAGATGCTATACAAAGTAATTTGGAAAAAGGAAGTATTGGTCTAATCAATTCATTAGCAGAACTTTTCGTTGAAGACAAAATTACATTAGAACAAGCAAAATCTCAAATAGAAGAGAAAAACTACGAGATTTTAAATAGAACCATTATGCAATTAAAAATAAAAAAAAGCACAAAAAACAATTAGAGGAGGTAAAAAATGCCAACTTATGTATATAGGGCAATGACAAAATCTGGATTAATTGTTAGAAATAAAATAGAGTCACCAAGTAGACAGAATTTGCTAAAAACATTAAAGGGGAATGGATTATTACCAATAGATGTTCAACAAATTCGATATGTGGGAAAACAACAAAAAAAGGCAAAGAAAAATATAACCAATATTGAAGAGATTATGAAAAATATTAATACTACCAATATTGGAAAGAGTAAGCCAAAACAATTATCAACAAAGGAAAAAATTAATCTATATTTTGCAAAAACTGAGAAAATCACAAATAGAGATATTATTATATTTACACAAAACTTTTATTTATTAAAAAAGGCGAACTTTAACAATATACATGCTTTGGACACCATTATTCAAAGTACAGAAAATGTATCTTTCAGAGGAATTTTAGAAGATATATTAGCTGGTGTTGAAGCTGGTGAAAATATGTATACAACAATGGAATATTATTCTAATGTATTTCCATACATTTACATTAATATGATAAAAGTAGGAGAACTTTCTGGTTCACTTACTAATTCCTTAGAGCAAGCTGTAAAGTATTTGGAAGAATCAGATGCCCTAACTAGAAAATTAAAATCAATATTAATACCAAATATTGTGCAATTTGTTTTATTATTGGTAATGCTTTTTGTAGGAACATTAGTTGCAATTCCTACAATCCAAGGAATATTTGATGAAATTGGTACAGAAGAAGAATTACCAGCTGTTACTTTATGGTTTGCAGATGTAGTAGATGTGATAATTGCCTACTGGTATATTCCAGTTATTATACTAGTAGCAATCGCAGCAGGAATTTTATTTTATATTAATACGCCGAAAGGAAAATATAATTTTCATTATTTTAAATATAAAATGCCAATATTTGGAGAATTAATATTTGCATTGGATTTCTCAAGGTTCTTAAAAGCAATGCTACTAAACTTAAAAAATGGTATGAGAATACAGGATTCCATTGAAGTTAGTAAAAATGTTATAAAAAACTATGTAATGTTATCTATGATAGAAACCTCTATTAATAATATGTTAACAGGTACTTCATGGATTGAGCCTTTTGAAGAATCAGGTTTAGCAAAGCCAATGATAACGGAAATGTTAAAGATTGGTATGCAAACTGATTTACCAGAAATGATGGAAAAATTAGTAGAATATATGCAAATAGATATAGACAATATCATGGAAAAAATCATGAAGGTGTTGCCACAAGTGGTATATGCAATAGTTGGAGTTGTATTAATCTTCTTCGTATTAGTTGTATTAGTACCATGTATTCAAGTATATATGGGAAATTTCTTATTCTCAGCGTATGGAGTTTAAATATGAAAGACATATCAAATTTTCAAAAATGGAAGATTTTGATATGTCTTTATTTTTAGAACTATTATTATTCAGTCATTCCTAGTATTTGGTAAATTTTTATGTTTATCTGTCAATATAATTATCAAAGAACCTCTAAATAAATTTTATGGCACCCTTCCAAACGCGAAGGTTTGAACACTTTCCATAAAATTTATTAATAGTTTCTAATTCAATTAATTTCCGTCAAAACATAAAAATTTACCAAATACTAGGAATGACTGAATAGTAAATCATAAAAAATAATTACAAGAAAATTTTTGTAAGGTAATGATTTTTTGATAACCTTATGATATAATCAAAAAAGATAATGATACTTATAAAAAGGTGGTGAATTCAAATGAAGATAGGAATTGACCTAGGTGGAAGTCATATTGCAATAGGTGTTGTTGATAGCAATGGAAAAATATTAGAAAAGGTAGAAAAAAGAATAATTTTAAAAGAAAAAAGTAATATAAAAAAGGTAATAGAAGAGTATATATTTGAAAAAGTAGAAGGATTTAAAAAACAATATAAGATAACAGAAATGGGAATTGCTATTCCGGGAACGATAAAAGATGGGATTGTTGTAAAATCAGTTAATTTAGGCTTGAAAAATTATGATATTGTAAAAAACATACAAAGCAAAATAGAATTGCCAATACATATACGAAACGATGCAAAATGTGCAGCAATTGCTGAAAATAATTATGGGGCATTAAAATCCTATAATAGAAGTATTTTTTTAACTCTAGGAACAGGAATTGGTGGAGCAGTTATTATCCAAAATCAATTATTAGACACAGGTAACTTACCGGGATGTGAATTTGGACATATGATTATTGAAAAAAATGGAAAATCATGTAATTGTGGAAAAAAGGGATGTTGGGAAAAATATGCTTCTATGAAAGCATTTAAAGATAGTCTAAGAGAAATTCTACAATTAGATGAAAAAACAAGTGGAAAAGAGTTATTAGAAATATTAAGAAAAAATAATAAAGATAGCAAAAATTATGTGCAGATTAATAAACTTATAGAACAATATACAACATATTTGAGTATAGGAATATCTAATTTAGTAAATGTATTTGAACCAGAAGCTGTTGGTATTGGAGGAAGTTTTGTATATTATGAAGAAATATTTTTGGAAAAATTGAAAAGAAAAATAATTGAAGATAAATTATTATTTAATGAAAGAAAAGAAATGATTATTCAAACAGCAATTTTAGATAATGATTCAGGAATTATTGGTGCAACTTTATAAGAAGGTATGCGGTATACGGAAAAATCTTATATAGGCTTAAGATAAAAGCCGATTTTCCTAACAATAAAAAAGTATGTATAAAAAATGAAAGGAGAGTTTTTTATGAAAGAAGAAAAGAAAGCAACAAGACAGAGTTATGGAGAAACTTTAGAAAAATTAGGAGAAGAAAATGAAAAAATTGTTGTACTAGATGCTGATTTGTCAGCAGCAACAAAGACAAGCATATTTGCTAAAAAGTTTCCCAATAGATTTTTCGATATGGGAATTGCAGAAGCAAATATGATAGGAGTGGCAGCAGGTATGGCTTCTTGTGAAAAAATACCATTTGTTAGTACTTTTGCAGCTTTTGCAGCAGGACGTGCCTATGATCAAATTCGTTCAAGTGTTTGTTATCCAAACTTAAATGTAAAGATATGTGCAACACATTGTGGAATTACAGTAGGAGAAGATGGTGCAACACATCAAATGTTAGAGGATATAGCTTTAATGAGAGCTTTACCAAACATGACGGTAATATGCCCATCTGATGATGTGGAAACAAAGTACCTAATAGAAGAAATTTCTAAGACAAAAGGACCTGTATATGTAAGATTAGCAAGACTTGCAACACCAGTTATTTATGAAGAAAATCAAAAATTTGAAATTGGAAAAGCGATTCAAATAGGTGAGGGAACAGATGCTACTGTATTTGCAACAGGAGTTGTTGTAGCAGAAGCAATAAAAGCAAAAGAAGCATTAGAAAAAGAAGGAATTCATATAAGAGTAGTAGATATGCATACAATTAAACCTATTGATAGAGACATTATTGTAAAATCAGCAAAAGAAACCAAAAAATTAATATCTATTGAAGACCATAGTATAATTGGTGGATTAGGAAGTGCAATCGCAGAAGTTTTAACAGAGGAATATCCTTGTAAATTATGCAGAATGGGGATAAAGGATACATTTGGAAAATCAGGAAATGCAGTAGAATTATTAAAATATTTTGGATTGACAAGTGAGAATATTATAAAATGTTTAAAGAATTAAAGAGAAAATAAGGGGACAAATATGAATAAAAGAAGAAATATCATAATTTTAGTGATTGTAATTATAGTGCTTGTAGGATGGTTAATGATAAAAATGGTTAACTATTTTACAACAGATCCACGAGAAGTATTAGTAGAAAAGATAGAAGAAAAGCATGGAAAAAATTACGAAATGTTACAAGCATATAATTTTGGTGGTTCTGGATTTTCTTCTCATGGATGTGAGGCAATTATGATTGCTGACGAAAAACTGATAAAAGCAACTATAACAGCAAAACCATTATCCAATAATTATAATAATTATTATGAAGAAAATATCAATATTGTAGAAAATGAAGCAATTAAAGATTTAATGGCAGAACAAAATGTAATTTATATGGAAGATGCTTATACACTAGGAGACAAACAAAATTATGATTTAAAGATCATGTTCCAAGGAGAGACATATACAGATTTTCTATCATACAAAGAAGATATAAAACGTGTATGTGAAGATTGTAGAAACAAATATGATTTTTCAAATATACAAATATTTCTTTCACATGATATAGATTTTAATGATTTATATCATCGAGCATATATGAATGGATATTCTAATAAATATGTGTATTATGATATCATAAAATCCAAAACAGATGTAGAGGATAGTATATTAAATTTAAATATATATAAAGAAGATAGTGATGAAGATATAGAAAAAACTTTTGATAGAATGTATGAAACAATTCAAAAAAATAGGTAAGGAATAATGTGAAATTTGTGTGAATTTTTCGAAATAAAGAAAAAGGGAGAAAAACAATAGAAAAGGTAAAAAAACCAACATTTTCTATTGTTTTTTTAGATAAAACCTATTGCAAATTTTGTTCTTTATTGTTATGATTAGATAGAATAAATTATATAATAGAATATTATGCAAAAAAATATATAAGGAGAGCAAAAGATGATTGAATTTAGAAATGTTACGAAGACATATAGCACAGGGACAAAAGCAGTAAAAAATGCAAATTTTAGAATAGAAAAAGGTGAATTTGCTTTTTTAGTTGGCTCTTCAGGAAGTGGAAAGTCTACATTAATAAAATTAATATTAAAAGAAGAAGAACCAACATCAGGAAATATTATTATCAATGGGAAAGACACAACATTTTTAAAACCAAATAGAATTCCATATTTAAGAAGAAGTATGGGAGTTGTATTTCAAGATTTCAGACTATTACCAGATAAAACTGTATATGATAATGTTGCGTATGCAATGTATATTGTAAGAGCTACACCAAGACATATTAGAAGACAAGTTCCAATGGTGCTTTCATTGGTTGGACTAAGTGGAAAAGCAAAAATGTATCCAAATGAATTATCAGGAGGAGAACAACAAAGGGTAGCTTTAGCTAGAGCATTAGTAAATAATCCATCAATGCTAATTGCAGATGAGCCAACAGGAAACTTGGATCCAGATACAGCGTGGGATATTATGACATTATTAAATGACATTAATATGAGAGGAACAACAGTAGTAGTTGCAACACATGCTAAAGACATTGTAGACAAAATGAAAAAAAGAGTTATTCATGTTAGAAAAGGTGAAATTATAAAAGACGATAAAAAAGGTGGGTATGAACTGTGAAATATAATATATTAGGGTATTTAATTGGAGAAGGATTTAGTAATGTTTTCAAGAATAAAAAATCAACTGGAGCTTCACTTATGATTATGTGTGCAACCATGATTATATTTGGAGTATTCCTAATATTAGGAGAGAATATCAATCACTTTGTAAGAGAAGTAGAAGATGCACAAGGAATACAAGTATTTGCAACAAGAGAAGCTACTACTGAGCAAGTGCAAAAACTAGGGGAAGAAATCAAAAAAATAAATGGTGTAAATACAACACAATATGTATCTAAAGAAACTGCACTAGATCAAATGAAAGAAAAATTTTCAGAGCATGAAGAGTTTTTAGAAGGATATGAAGGAGAAAATAATATATTTAGTGATTCTTATGTAGTAACATTAACAGATTTAAGTTTGCTAGAACAAGTACAAGAAGAAATTTCAAAATTAGATAATGTAAAAGAAATTACCAGTTCAAATGAAACAGTATCAACATTAATAGACCTAGCAAATGGGATAAAAATTGTAACAGGTGTTATCTTAGTATTATTGATTATTATATCTATATTTATTATTGCCAATACAATCAAACTAACAGTACATGCTAGAAGAAAAGAAATATCTATTATGAAATATGTTGGTGCAACAAATGGATTTATTAGATGGCCTTTTATTGTAGAAGGTATGATTATAGGAATTATATCAAGTGCTATCTCAATATTATTAGTAGCAATTGCATATAACTTTATAGCAGAACAAATGGTAAATTCACAATTTATGAAAATGGTAGGCGTTAGTTTAGTAGGATTTTCAGACATGTTTAGTTCAATCATATTTGTATATATGTTATTAGGAATAGGAATAGGTGCTTTAGGAAGTATTATTTCTATGAGAAAATATTTAAAAGTATAAAGGAGTAGAGCATGCGTAAATTTTTATGTATTGTTTTAGCTTTTATCATCATTTGTACATATATAACAGTTGTGTATGCAGAAGATAGTAATTTAACAAGTTTGCAAGATCAACAACAAGATTTACAAAATCAGCTTGACGAATCTAATAATCAATTAGAAGAAGTGCAAAGTCAATTATCAGAAAATTTGCAACAAATTGAAAAATTAGACGAGAAAATAAAACAATCAGAGGAAAAAATAACAAAGTTAAATGAACAGGTTACACAATTACAGACAGAAATTTCAGATATTCAAGCAAAACTAGAGGTGGCAGAAAAAAACTATGAAACACAAAAACAAGTTATGGAAAAAAGACTTGTTGCAATATATGAAGCAGGAGATACAAGATATATTGATGTTCTTTTAAAATCAAATAATATTTCTGAATTTTTATCAAGTTATTATTTGATTACAGAAATAACCTCTATGGATCAAAGTTTGTTAGAAGAAGTTGAGGCACAAAAAAAAGAAATTGAATTGTCTAAACAAAAATTAGAAAAGAATCAAACTTCTTTAGCAACTGCATTACAAACCCAAACACAAACGTCAACTGTACTACAAAACACAAAGACGTTAAGGGAAAACTACATAGCAAGATTATCTGATGAGGAGAAAGCAAAACAAGCACAAATTGATGAAATAACTGCACAATATGAAGCAGTAAATAATCAAATATTAGAGCTTGCAAAACAAGGTCTAGATACAGCATATATAGGAGGAGTGCTTGCTTGGCCAGTACCAGGATATACCAAAATTACCTCAAATTATGGAATGAGAGTACATCCCATTACAGGACAATATAAATTACATACAGGAGTAGACATTAGCGCACCAATCGGTGCAAATTTTGTAGCTGCTAATGACGGAATTGTCACAAAAGCAGAATATAATACAGCATATGGAAATATGGTAATCATAGATCATGGAGGAGGAATTTCAACACTATATGCACATGGCTCAGAAATTTTAGTAACAGTTGGACAAACTGTAAAACGAAATGAAGCTATTTTAAAAGTTGGTTCTACAGGATATTCAACAGGACCACATGCTCATTTTGAGGTGAGAATTAATGGAGTGGTTACTAATCCAATAGAATATATAACAAATGGTGTTATTCCTGAATCACAAAATGACAATGAAAATACTACAGAAAATCAAAATGTAACACAATAATGAAATACCAGTAAAGATAATGAATTTTAGAAATACAAAGTAAATCGGACAAAAAGTAAAATAAAAAGGAGAGAAACAAAATGAAAAAAATAGGTCTCAAAATATTAGGGGTAATATTAGTAGTAACTATTTTATTGCAATATAATGTAGTAATAGCAGCGACAAAATCAGAATTAAATGAAAGTAGTAATGAAACAGATAAAAAAATAGAAGAAGCTAAAGAACAGTTAGAAAATATTAATTCTGAAAAATCACAAACATTACAACAAGTAGAAGAATTAATTACACAGATTTCATCTTATCAATCAGAAATTGACGAATTAGATACAAAGATATCAGATATGAATACTCAAATAGAAGAAGCTCAAAATAAGATAGATGAAAAACAAGAAGATTATGATAGCCAACAAGAATTATTGGAAAAGAGATTAGTAGCAACCTATGAGGCAGGAGAAACTTCATATTTAGATGTATTGCTTTCTTCAGATAGTATAACAGATTTAATTTCCAATTATTATTTAATATCTGAGATAACAGAGAATGATATGAAGTTAATGGACGAAATCAAAAAAGAACAAGAAGAAATTGAAAAAGCAAAACAAACATTAGAAACAAGTAAACAAGAATTAGATAGTACAAAAGCACAAAAACAACAAAAAGCAACAGAGTTACAAAATGCAAAAAGCCAAAAAGATAGCTATGTAGCACAATTAAATGAAGAAGAAAAAAATACACAGGCCGAATTAGAGCAATTTGAACGAGATAAGAGAGAGATACAAGCACAATTGGCAGAAATTGCAAGGAAGGAAGCAGAAAATGCAGGAATTTCAAATGTTGATAATATTACAAATAATCCAAGTGCGAGTGGCTATATAAGACCAATTGTTGGATATAGTATTACAACAGGTTGGATGGGATATAGAGGACATACAGGAGTAGATTTTAGTGGAGCTGGAATTTCTGGAAAACCAATATTAGCTGCAAAGGCTGGAACAGTAGTAACATCAACAGCATTGAAATATCCTAATGGTAATTACAAAAGTTATGGAGAATATATTGTTATTAATCATCATGATGGAACAATGACTTTATATGCACATGGAGCACCGGGCTCAAGATTAGTAAGAGAAGGACAATCTGTTAGTCAAGGTCAACAAATTATGAGTGTAGGAACAACCGGAAATTCAACAGGTTACCATTTACATTTTGAAGTAAGAGTAAATGGAGTACCAGTTAATCCAGCACCATATTTACCTTAGTAAATTTGTACAGAAAAGATAAAAGGAGGAACTTATGAAAAAAGTATTTTATAAGATACTAGGGGGACTAATTGTTATCATATTTATATTACAATATAATATGATTGTATATGCAAATGAAATAACCGATTTGCAAAATGAACAGTCAAATAACCAAAAAAAGATAGATGAGACAAAAGAACAAAAAGATCAAGTTTCTCAAGAAAAGAATGATGTACAGAAACAGGTAGATGAATTAAATAGTCAAATATCTGAGTATGAAAATCAAATAGCAAATCTAGACTATAAAATAAATGATTTAAATACACAGATAACAGATGCACAAAATAAGATAAATGAAAAACAAGAAAATTATGATAAACAACAAGAATTGTTAGAAAAAAGGTTAGTAGCAACCTATGAAGCAGGAGAAACATCTTTTTTAGATGTATTACTTTCTTCTGAAAGTTTGACAGATTTGATTTCAAACTATTATTATATATCTCAAATTGCTGATGCAGATATAAGTTTAATGGAAAAAATAGATAATGAGAAGAAAGAAATTGAAGAGGCCAAGACAACTTTAGAAAATAGTAAAAAAGAACTAGATAATTCTAAGGTTGAAAAAGAGAGTAAATCTGTACAGCTACAAACTGCAAAAAATGAAAAAAGTAAATATGTATCACAATTATCACAAGAAGAACAAGATTTACAAAAAGAAATAGATGAACTAACACGAGATAATCAACAAATATTGAACGATATAAAAGTAGCACAAGAAAAATATAAAAAACAATTAGAAGAGTTAGCAAATAAAAAGCCATCAACTGGCGGTTCAACAAATAGTGGATCTGGATCTACTTCTTCAAATGGAGGATCAACTAGTGGTACTTCTAATTCAGGAGGATTTATTAGGCCAGTAAATGGAGGTACAATTACATGTAATGGATATTATTCAAGTGGTAAATTTCATGGTGCTATTGATTATGGAGTGAATATAGGAACACCAGTCTATGCGGCAGCAGATGGAGTTGTATTAACAACAAAAAGCATAACAACAAGCTATGGAACATATGTAGTTATACAACATGCAAATGGTTTACAAACATGGTATGCACATGGTACACCCGGATCAATTTGCGTATCACAGGGACAAATAGTATCACAAGGGCAAATGATTATGAAAAGTGGAAATTCAGGAAATTCAGGAGGACCACATTTACATTTTGAAGTAAGAAAAGCACCTTATACATATAGTTATAGTGCTACAAAATATGGGGATGATTGTAGAGTGGATCCAAAATTATATTTTTAGATTTAGATAATAGATAAAAAGAGGGATTTAGGAATATTCCTTAAATCCTTCTTTTTGGAATTTGTAATTGGATTGTGAAATATAATAGATAAAGAACATGAAAACGAAAGGAAGGAAAACAATGGAAGAAAAGAAGAGATATAAAGTATATAGGACAATCATGTTAATTGTTTTAGTTGTATTTATAACCTTTATACTAACATCAGTTGGATTTTATCAATATTTTGTGAAAGGAGATAGTTTAAATAAATACTTAACCCTCATGACATCTGATAAGAGTCAGGATATTTCACAAACACTAGATACATACCATTCTCTAATTGAAAAATATTACTTAGGAGAAATAAATGAAGAGGACTTAAAAGAAGGAGCAATAAAAGGATACATAGAAGGACTAAATGATCCATATACAGAATATATTTCAAAAGAAGATATGCAAGATTATTTAGAAGATACAATGGGAAATTTTGTTGGAATTGGTATATATATGGTACAAGATACAGAATCTAATAGAATCATGGTATTAGCACCTATTAAAAATAGTCCGGCAGAAAAAGCAGGAATCCAACCGGGAGATTTGATTTTATCTGTAAATGGTGAAGAATGTACAGCAGAAGATATGACAGCGATTTCAACAAAAATAAAAGGAGAAGAAGGAACAACTGTTAAACTACAAATTTTAAGAGGGGAAAAAACACTTGATTTTGAAATTAAAAGAGAAAATGTAATCGTAAATCCTGTTGAAGGAGAAGTTTTAGAAAATCATATAGGTTATATAGAATTTTCTTCATTTGATGAAAATACAGCAGAAGAATTTAAAACAAAGTTTGAAGAATTACAATCACAAGGAATTACTTCATTAATTATTGATTTAAGAAATAATGGTGGAGGAATTGTTGATGAAGCATTACAAATAGCAGGATATATTGCAGATAAGGATTCTGTACTATTATATGAGGTAGATAAAGATAACAATGAAACAGTAGAAAAAAATGAAAACAATCCGATTATCAATATGCCAGTAATTATATTGACAAATGAAAATACGGCTAGTTCATCCGAGATATTAGCAGGAGCATTAAAAGATTTAGGAAAGGCAAAAACAGTAGGAACAACAACTTATGGAAAAGGTGTTATTCAACAAATTTTAACACTTCCAGATGGTAGTGGATTAAAAATAACAACGGAAAAATATTTAACACCAAATAGAACAGAAATTAATAAAGTAGGAATAGAACCAAATGAAACAGTAAAATTACCAGAAGATGTAGAAAATGTATTAAATGTAGATAGAAGTCAAGATACACAATTACAGAAAGCAATGGAGATGTTAAAATAAAAAATAAAGGGGAGAAATCTTATGAACTTACCAAATAAGTTAACAATATTTAGAATGATCCTAGTTCCGATTATGGTAATCATACCATTTTTCGGAATAGATGGGAATTTATGGGGAATACCTATTACTTATTTAATCATTGATTTTGTATTTATATTGGCTTCATTAACAGATAAATTGGATGGCTATATAGCCAGAAGTAGAAACCAAGTAACAGCATTTGGAAAATTTTTAGATCCATTAGCAGATAAAATTTTAGTATTAGCAGCAATGCTTATGTTAGTCGAAATGGGAAAATTACCAGCATGGATTCCTATTATTGTATTAGCAAGAGAATTTTTGGTATCAGGATATCGTTTAGTAGCTGTTGAAAAAGGTGGAGAAGTAATTGCAGCTTCTAAATGGGGAAAACTAAAAACAGTAACACAAATGATAGCTATTATTTTAGCCTTTTTAGATTTACATGCTTTTGGAGTATGTTTTACAGGAACTTTACAAGGAGCAGATTTTGTATTAAATCTAGTAGTTACAGTTATGATGATTATACAAACAATAGCAACTATATTTTCTGGAATAGATTACATGAGAGGTATAAAAAAATATATGAAAGATTAATTAGAAAAAATGAAATTTGTATTGACAAATTTCATTTTCTGCCGTAATATAAGAAAAGTGGCTTCGCTATATGTGCAAAATTGCTTTGCAATTATTGCACGAATATAAGAAACTTAACCTTGTTATATACGGAAAAATCTTATATAGGGTCAAGATAAAAGTTGATTTTTCCTATATAATAAGAAAAGTGGCTTTGCCATATGTGTAAAATTGTTTCACAATTATTGCATGAATATAGAAGCAATTCAAGGAGGAATTACTATGGAAGAAAAAGAAGTTATATTAACACAAGAAGGGTATAATAATTTAGAAAAGGAATTAAATTTTTTAAAAACGGAGAAAAGAGCAGATATAGCAGATAGAATAAAAGTAGCATTAGGATTCGGTGATTTATCAGAAAATTCAGAATATGATGAAGCAAAAAATGCTCAAGCAGAAAATGAAGTAAAGATTGCTGAATTAGAAAATAAATTAAGACATGCCAAAATTATTGATGAAAAAGATATAGATACAGAAACTGTTCAAATTGGTAATAAAGTAAAAGTATTAGATGTTGAATTTGATGAAAAAATTGAATATACAATAGTGGGATCAACAGAAGTAAACTTAGCTGAAAATAAAATATCAAATGAATCACCATTAGGAGAAGCATTATTGGGAGCTAAGAAAAACCAAACTGTTGAAGTAAATGCACCAGCAGGTGTTATGAAGTATAAAATATTATCAATAAAAAAATAAATGATGGAAACATGCAAAATTGTTCTAAATTGGAAATAAAAACACAAAATAGTAGAAATATGCAATGACAATATATCATACTATTTTGTGTTTTTTAGTATATAAAAATATTTAAATCGTTTTAGAATTTATTAATATTTAGCTATATAATTAAACTACTATCTAAAGCAATTTTAATCATATTATCTAAACCTTGCTCTCTTTCTTCAGGAGTAGCAGCTTGGGTTTTAAATCTTGAATCTACAACTGTCATTAGGCAAGTTGCTTTTTTGTTTAAGAGTTTTGCATTATAGCATAAAGCAAAAGCCTCCATTTCAGCACTTAAAGGATTAAAATCTTTAGGTATTCTATTCATAAATTGGTTAAAATCATTTTGGGTCATATATGGATCAAAGCAATCACTACATATTGTATTTCCTTCAATAATTTTTATATCATTTTTAAGAGCTGTTTCTTTTATTTTTTCATTTAGTTCCATATTTGCATCTATCATATGACAATTTTCATTATGAAATGTAAAAGCAAAATTACTTTCACTAAAAATTGACTTGGACAAAATGATATCAAATAAATTTAATTCAGGAACATAAGCACCACAAGATCCAATTCTAATAATATTTTCAACCTCATAAAATTTAAACAATTCATAAGAATAAATTCCCATACTAGGCATTCCCATACCAGAGGCCATAATGGTTATTTCTTTTCCTTTATAATTTCCTGTATATGCATAAATATTTCTTACTTGATTTACCAATTTGTAATTATCTAAAAATTTTTCAGCAATATGTTTTGCACGAAGTGGATCCCCCGGCATGATGACTGTTTTTGCGATATCTCCTAAATTTGCTTCATTATGTGGTGTAGACATAGTTTTACCTCCTATTAAAAAATACATATTTAATATGTTTGAAAATAGTATGAATAAAATTAGTTAAATTATTCAGCTGATAGAAATTATTGTAATATAAATTTAGAAATAGTATAACAATAATATGTTAAAAAAGCAATAAAAAAATATATAATATGAGACAATGCCAATTATGAGGGGGACACCACATTAAAATATAAAGTAAAAAATTACGAAATTAAAAATGTAGCTTAGTTACTAAATATATCTCCATTATTGGCAGATATATTTATAGTATATTAGAAAATAACTGGATTTGTAAAGAAGAAACGCTACCATAAAGAGCAAGCAAGATAAATAATGATAAACAAAATTAGAATTGACTTTTATAGATAAACATAATATAATTTTGTCATAAAAAAGGAAATAACTTTTGAAGCAGGTTAAAAAGATTAAAATAAAAGTGAAACTTTAAAATTATTCCTAAAGTTCACAGAAGGGAAGGAAAATATGATAGATTTTAAACAGAGAATTGCAAAAGCTGTGGCAGAAGTAGTTAACATAGATGAGAAAGAATTAGAAAGTTATATTGAAATACCAAAAGATACAAATAATGGAGATTATGCATTTCCATGTTTCCGATTAGCAAAAGAATTAAAAAAAGCACCACCATTAATTGCAAATGATATCAGAGAGAAAATGTCAATTGATGGAACAATCATAGAAAAAGTAGAAGTAGTAGGAGGGTACTTAAACTTCTATATTTATCAAGAACAAATGGCAAAAGAAGTATTAACAGAAATTGCTAATCAAGATGAATATGGAAAATCAGAAATTGGAAAAGGAAAAAATATCGTTATAGATTATTCAGCACCCAATATTGCAAAACCATTTCATATAGGACACTTACGTTCGACAGTAATTGGTGGAGCTTTATACAATGTTTATCAATATCTAGGTTATCATACTATTGGTATTAATCATTTAGGGGATTATGGAACACAATTTGGAAAACTAATTGAAGGATACAAATTATGGGGAAAAGAATATAATGTAGAAGAAGATCCAATTAATGAATTAACAAAAATATATATTCGTATTAATCAGTTATGTAAAGAAGATGAAAAAGTTTTAGAACAATGTAGGATGAATTTTAAATTGCTAGAAGATGGAGATCCATATTGTACAGAAATTTGGGAAAAATTCAGAAAATTAAGTTTAAAAGAATTCCAAAAAGTGTATGATTTGTTAGGAAGTCATTTTGATTCATGGAATGGAGAGGCTTTTTATTCAGATAAAATGCCAGAAGTTATTGAAATATTAGAAAAAACAGGAAAATTAATAGAATCACAAGGAGCTAAAATTATAGACTTAGAGGATAAAGGAATTAATACACCATGTATAATTCAAAAATCAAATGGATCAACAACTTATGCGACTAGAGATTTAGCAGCCATTTTATATAGAGCAAGAACTTATGATTTTGATAAAGCATTGTATGTAGTATCATATGAGCAAACCTTACATTTTAAACAAGTATTTGAAGTGGCAAAATTACTGGGTATAGAAGAAAAGTATACAAAAGGATTAAAACATGTACCATTTGGTATGGTGTCATTACCAACAGGGAAAATGTCAACAAGAGAAGGTAATATTGTTAAATTAGAAGAATTATTAAACGAAGCTGTAGCAAGAGCAAAAGAGATAATAGAAGAAAAAAATCCTCAACTAGAAAATAAAGAAGAAGTAGCAAAAAAAGTAGGAGTAGGAGCGGTTATCTTTAATGATTTAGCAAATAGCAGAATAAAGGATGAAATATTTGATTGGAATCAAATATTAAACTTCCAAGGAGAAACAGGACCATATGTACAATATACCTATGTACGTACAAAAAGTGTTTTAGAAAAAGCAGGGGATATACCAGTAATAGAAGAAATTAAATTTGACAAATTACTAGATGAATCATCAAAAAATATTATAAAAATATTATACAATTTTGAAAACACATTAATACAAGTAACTGAAAAAGAAGAACCATCAATATTATCAAGATATCTAATTGATTTAGCAAAAGCATTTAGTAATTTCTACAATGATAACAAAATACTAGTAGAAGATAAAGATATGCAAAAGGCTAGAATTTATCTAACATTTGCAGTTGGAAAAGTATTGAAAATAGGTGCTAAGTTATTAGGAATTGAAATGCCAAATAAAATGTAAAAAAGGTGTACAATATGATGTTGGATAAAGATCAATTTTTTCTAGACAATAAAAAGTAAAAAAAAGAAGATATTGTTTAATAAAATGAGAAAAATAAAGCTAATACATCATATATTACCAAAAATTAACAAAAAAACACTTGCCAAACATAGATGAACATGTTAAAATGCAGACATGATTTATCTATGTTTTTTGTAGGTAAAAAGATATATTTAATTTCTTGAATTTTAAATCATATTTAGTTTGTTTCAATTAAATGAATTTTTTCGTGATATTTCAAACTGATGTATTAATATAGTTAATACGATCTAATTTAATAATTTTTATTCGAAAGGAGGGATTTTGATGATAAATAATTTTGATGATTTATGGAGCAAAATGCAAATAGAATTTAATAAAATAAATAAAAGATTTGCAGAGATAGATGAAAGATTTACAGAGATAGATGAAAAATTTACAAATCTAGAAAATAGAACAGAAGAAAAGTTTGGAAATTTAGAAAATAAAATAGAAGAAGGATTTGCAAAAGCAGACAAAAGATTTGAAAATCTAGAAAACAAAATAGATATTGTTACCAATGTAAATTTGGCTCAAATCTTAAATGAACAAACAAGAACTAGAAATGAAATTACAAAGAAATTAGACGAGTATATTACAAAAAATGAATTTGAGCATAAAAGATTTGACTATAAACTAGCAGAGTTAGAAATGAAATTCGGATATACAGCCAAATAATTGAACATAAATATATAACAAGAAATATAGATAAATTAGAAAAAAGGAAGCTTGAAAGTTATCTTTTTTAGAAAAGATAAAAATAGAAGACTTCCTTTTTGTATTATTTGGTAAATATAACATGAAGAATGAGATATTTAATAAAATTTGGAAAAAACTTGTAAAAAAAAATAGATAATAGTATAATATGAAAGGAAAGATAATAAGATAAAAAATAGAATACATAAGGAGAGATAAAAATGAGTAAAAATCAAGAAAAATCAGGAAGAAAAGGATTAAAGATATTTGGGATTATTGTATTAATATTAGTGATTTTATTAGTTTTAATAGTAGGAAGCTTATTTATGTTTATTAATAATAAATTAAGTAAAATACAACAGGTAGAGATTGATGAATCTGATTTAAGTGTGTCTTCTCAAGTAGAGGAAAACTTATCAGGATATAGAAATATTGCTCTATTTGGAATTGACAGCCGAGATAGTAGCTTAGGTAAAGGAAATAGAAGTGATTGCATTATTATTGCAAGTATTAATAATGACACAAAAGAAGTAAAATTAATATCTGTATATAGGGATACCTATGTAAATATAGAAGGACATGGGTTAGATAAGATAACACATGCCTATTCATATGGAGAAGCACCATTGGCAATTAAAACATTAAATGAAAATTTTGATCTAAATATAACAGAATTTGCAACAGTAAATTTTGATGCAGTTGCAGAAGCAATTAATGCATTAGGTGGGGTTACAATAGACGTTCAACCAGAAGAAGTAAAATATATAAATAGTTACATAGATGAAACATCAAAAGTAACAGGATTAACGACAGAAAAAGTTAAATCATCAGGAGCACAAACTTTAGATGGAGTCCAAGCTGTTGCTTATTCAAGAATTCGTTATACAGAAGGTGGAGATTATAAAAGAGCAGAAAGAATGAGGACAGTTGTAGAAGCAATGGTAGAAAAATTCAAAACAAAAAGTATCGGAGAAATGAATCAAATCATTGATAAAGTTTTACCAGAAGTATATACCAATATTACAGCAAGTGATATTTTTTCATTGTTACCAAGTGTAGCAAGTTTTAAAGTAACGGATAGTATAGGATGGCCTTATGAAACGAAAGGAATTACATTAGATAGATGGTATGGTGTACCAGTTACATTAGAAAGTAATGTAAAGAAATTACATGAAGAAGCTTTTGGAGAAACAGATTATGTACCATCAGATAGAGTAAAAGAAATAAGTAATCAAATTATTGAAAAAACAGGTTATACTAATTAGATAAATGTATTAGAAAATCAAAAAGAAGGATAAAAAGCAAATTTATAAAATATGATTAGAGATAGATACTCTAGTCATATTTTATGAATAAAAGAAAGAGAAAAAGTATGAGAATAGATAAGATAAATATTTTAAGAAGTATATTGATAATATTATTGCTATGTACATTTTTTATTATATTTGGATTTTCTAGTCAAAATGGAGAACAGTCAGGAGGAATCAGTAGAAAAATCACAGAAGTAATCTTAGAAAAATCAAATAGATATAATAACTTGAAGGAAGAAGATAAGGAGCCAATATTACATAGAACAGAAAGTATCATTAGGAAGATGGCACACTTTTCTATATATACAGTAATAGGGATATTATTAATGGGGCTTTTATGTACATATAAGATAAAAAATAAATGGAGAATTGTAATAACTATTGTTACAGGAATGCTATATGCAATATCAGATGAATTTCATCAAAGTTTTTCTCCGGGAAGAACTCCTAAGATAACAGATGTATACATAGATACATTAGGGGTATTTTTAGGAGTTTTGTTAATATTACTTATTGTAAAAATACATGATAAATATATTCATAGGAAATTAGAACATGACTAAAAAAGTCATATGGAAGGTATTTACATAAAAGGGAAGATGTAGTATAATATATATGTCGAAAAATGGGAATTTCATGTATTATAGGGGGAAAATAAAAGATGGATGTTAGGAATGAAACGTTAAATTATACACAAGATATCTTGTTAGTACCTAATAAAGGTACTAAAGAAATACTAAAAGAGATAAATATTTATAAATATGTAAAGAGAATATTGGATTTTTCACTTTCGTTAATAGGTTTAATTGTTTTATCACCTATTTTTTTAGTGGTAGCAATTCTTATAAAAAAAGAATCTGATGGACCAGTCTTTTTTAAACATAAAAGAATAGGAAAAAATGGAAAAGAAATAGGAATATACAAGTTTAGAAGTATGGTTCCTAATGCAGAAGAATTAATAAAAAAATTCACACCAGAGCAAATGAAAGAATTTAAGGAAAATTTCAAGTTAGAAAATGATCCAAGAATAACAAAAATAGGAAAATTTTTAAGAAAAACAAGTTTAGACGAGTTACCTCAATTAATTAACATATTAAAAGGAGAATTATCAATAATAGGACCAAGACCAGTTATAAAAGAAGAATTGGAAAAGTATGGGAATAACAAAGAAAAATTTTTAAGTGTTACACCGGGATTAACAGGATATTGGGCAGCAAATGGTAGAAGTGATACTACATATGAACAAAGAATGATGATGGAATTATATTATGTAGATAATTTATCATTTAGACTAGATATAAAAGTATTTTTAAAAACAGTAGTTTCAGTACTAAAAAAAGAAGGGGCAAAGTAAAAAATGAAAACAGAATTAAATGAAAAAGTTTCGATAATAACTCCTGTATATAATTGTGAAAAATATATAAGTCAAACAATAGAAAGTGTTCAAAATCAAACTTATTCAAATTGGGAACTTATATTAGTAGATGATTTATCAACAGATAATTCGGCAGATATTATAGAAAAATATATACAGAAAGATGATAGAATTAAATATTTTAAATTAAAAGAAAATTCAGGTGCGGCAGTAGCGAGAAATTTTGCTTTACAAAAATCCACAGGAAGATATGTAGCATATTTAGATGCAGATGACTTATGGGAAAAAGAAAAACTCCAAGAGCAAATTAACTTTATGAAAGAACATAAAGTTGGGTTTACATGTACCAGTTATAAAAAAATTGATGAAGAAAATAACTATAAAAAAACAGTAATTATACCAAGTAAAATTAACTATGCATTTTTTCTTAGAAATACAATCATACAAACAGTAGGAGTAATGGTTGACACAGATATAATAGATAAAAAATTATTAGTTATGCCAAACATAAGAAGAAGACAAGATGCTGCTACATGGTGCCAAATTTTAAAAGCAGGATATGAATGCTATGGAATAGATAAACCTTTAGCATATTATAGAATTGTTTCTAATTCTTTGTCTAGTAATAAATTTAAAGCTGTAAAAGGAACATGGTTTTTATACAGAAAAATTGAGAAACTAAGTTTATTAAAATCATGTTTTTGTTTTATTGGATATGCATGGAATGCATGTAAAAAAAGAATATATATAAAAAAAAAAAGAAATATAATTAATTTTTACGGACCGATAGATGATTTACAAGGTCCTGGAATAAAAAATAAAAATATGCTAAAATACTTAGAAAAAGAATATAAAATGAAGAAATACAATACATATGATACGACTATTTTTAATAGAATTAAGTTTATTACATCACTGATTTTTACAAATAAAAAAGTCATTATAGCAGTTTCTTCTCGAGGAAGAAAAATTGTATGCCCAATTATATATATGAAAACAAAATTAAATAAAAAGTTCCAATATTGTTTTGTTATAATAAATGGATATATTTTAAATGAAATAGAGCAAAAAGGAAAAAGAAATAAAAAAATAATGCTTGAAGTGTTGGAACATAGCCAAGTAAATTTTGTAGAAATTCAAAAAGTTAAAGAAGACTTAGAAGGAAAATATAATTTAAATAATATAAAATTATTTGAAAATTTTAAACCTGATGAAAATTATATAAATATAGAAAATTTTGAAAAATTTAAAAATAAAGAACTAAAATTGGTTTTTTTGGCAAGAGTGTGTAAAGAAAAAGGAATAGACACAATTATTCAAGTTGTTAGAGAACTAAGAGAAGAAGGCATAAAATTATTATTAGACATTTATGGTCCAATATTTGAAAATGCAAAACAAGATATAAAAAATATAGAAAATGTTGATTATATAAATTACAGGGGCATAGCTCAAAATAAAGAAGTGACTAAAATATTAAGTGCTTATGATATATATGTGTTTCCAACTATACATAAAAGAGAAGGTTTTCCAGCAACGATAATAGATGCATATTCTGCTGGACTGCCAGTTGTTGCAAGTGACATATGTTATAATAAATATATTGTAATTGACAAACAAAATGGATATATATATAATCAAAATGAAAATGGAAAAGAAAATTTGAAAGAGATTATTAAATATATTATGAATCGTCCAGAAGAATTAAAGGAGATTTCAAAAAATAACTATAAAAAATCTTTAGAATATAAATCTAGTGTTGTTTTAAATAAATTTATGAGTGATTTTAATGCAATTAATTGGAAAATATAAAGAATATCAGAGAGGAACTATATCATGAAGAATAAATTAAAATTGATAAAAAGATGGAAAGATATGCTTACAGGAAAAAGTACATTTAATGTTAAACAAGGCGTAGGAAAAATATATTCAGAAACAGAAATAAAAGGATATTATAATGATTTAACAAATAAGGTATCAAATAATACAGTTTTAGATAGAGAAGGTATACCTGTAAATACAACGATAGCAGGAGTTAAAGCATATTTTCCAATTTCAATTTTTCAGTATGGATTAGGTGTGTATGATTTATTTTTATTAGAAAATAAAGAAGAATATTTAGAAAAATTTTTTAGAATTGCTGATTGGGCGGTAGAAAATCAGGATAAAGATGGAATGTGGGATTGTTTTGCAAAGTTAAAGGATAAAGCTCATAAAACACAATCTTCAATGTGTCAAAGTCAAGGAGTTTCTGTTTTACTTAGAGCATATATACAAAAAGATGAAAGAAAATATTTTGATGCAGCAAAAAAAGCAATAGATTTTATGATAAAAGATGTAAAGGATGGAGGAACATGTTTATATCAGGATAATAACGTGATATTTCAAGAATATGTGTCAGAGTATAATTTATCAGTATTAAATGGTTGGATATTTTCTATATTTGGATTATATGATTTTTGTCTTATTGAAAAAGAAAAGAAATACAATGAAATTTTAGAAAAAACAATAAAAACACTATCTCAAACATTAAAAGAATATGATAGAAAATATTGGTCTAACTATGATTTGAAGAGAACGATAGCAAGTCCAGCTTATCATAATTTACATATAATGCAATTACAATTATTATATGATATATTCAAAAAGAAAGAATTTAAAGAATTTGTCGATAAATGGACAAAATATGAAAATAGTAAGATAAATAGATTTAGAGCTATAATTATTAAGTTAAAACAAAAACTTTTTCCAAATGAGTATTACGATATAAATACTAGTTTGCAAAAATAAAGGGGGAAAAATGAAAAAATTACTTATATATGAAGATAAAAATAAAATATTACCAACAGGAGGTCCAGAAGGATACTTATATAATTTGATGATAGGGTTAAAAGAGTATAATCAAAATGATTTTGAGATTGAATTTCTGGAAGAAACTCCTAATAAAACAAAGCAAAAATTGAAAGAATTTTATATGAAATTACCTAAAAAAATTAAAGGAAAATTAAAGTGTTTAAATGCTGAAAAGTTTTATAAGAGTATGAAAAATGATGAATTAATTAATAACAAAATAGATTTTAGCCAATATGATTATATACATTTTCATTATACCTTTGATTTGTACAAAAATAAAAGCAAATTGAAGGACTATAAGGGAAAAATAATTTTAACATCACATTCTCCAGAACCATATCATTTGGAGTATATTGATAAAATTTATGATTTAGTTAACGATAAAAGTGTTTATAAAAAATTTGCAGCTTTTGAGGAATTTGATAGATATGCATTTGAAAGAGCGGATTATGTTTTTTTTCCTTGTGAAGAAGCAGAAGAGCCATATAGTAAAAATTGGGATTTTTTTGATAAATTTAAAAGAGAACATAAAGATAAATTTAGATATATTTTATCGGGAGTAGAAAAAAAGCAAGTTACTGTGTCTCCTGAAGAAATAAGAGAAAAATATAAAATACCATCTTCAGCATTTGTTATATCATATGTTGGAAGACATAATGAAGTGAAAGGTTATGGAGATTTAAAACTAATTGGTCAAAAAATTCTAAAAGAAAATGATGATATATATTTTATATGTGCTGGTAAAGAAGGTCCTATGTATAAGTTAGAAAATGAAAGATGGATTGAAGTGGGGTGGACAAATGATCCGGCTTCAATAATTAATGCAAGCAATTTATTTATTTTACCAAATAAAGAAACTTATTTTGATTTAGTTTTTTTAGAGGTTTTATCAATAGGCGTACCTATATTAGCATCAGATTGTGGAGGAAATAGGTATTTTAACAAATATAAAACCAATGGAATAGTCTTGTTTAAAAGTATAGAAGATGCTTGCAACAAGATTTTAAAATTAAAACCGGATTTAACAGATAAGGATAAAATACAAGAAATAAAAAGAGAATTAAAAGGGATATATGAGAAAGATTTTTCTTCACAAATATTTGCAAAGAATTATATTGAATTATTGAAATCTATATGAAAGAAATATTTCTATAAGTATAGCTAATTAGTATTAAAAATGTAATTGATAGAAGAATGTATTTACAAGACTGAAAAATATTAGCTAGGAACAATGATAGCATAAAGTGAAAATCCAAAAATAATAATACTATCATAAAAACGAAATTGCTACAACTATTTGAATTTATGAAGTACAGGAGAAAATAATGAAAATTTCAAAAAGCCAAATAAATAATTTTGTTTTTTACATTTCATATACACTAATATTAATGAGTGTAATGTTTTATTATGTAAATGGAATCAATAAAGTACTTAATATATTAAGTGATTTTGCAATAGCTGTATTGATATTTAATTTTGCGATACAAGCAAAGAAGTATAAGAAAAAAGAAATTTTTATATTATTTTTGTTAATTATTCTAAGCATTTTGGTAACATTTTTTTCAAAAGAAAAGCAAATTATGAGACTAGTATTATTAATTTGTACTGCAATTAGTATAGACTTCAAAAAATTTGTTAAATATGATTTTAAAGTGAAAATTATATTTGCTGCTATTATTATAACATGTTATTATTTGGGGCTTACAGAAGTTTATTATATGTATAGAGAAGATGGGACGATTCGTAGTTCGATGGGATTTTCTCATCCTAATGTGTTTGGAGGATTTATATTTTCTATTATATGTGATTATATTTTTTTGAGAGCAAAAAAGCTAAATATATTAGATGTTATAATAATAGTGTCATCAAGTTTTATAGTATCATATTTTTCTGATAGTAGGACTTCACAAATATGTATTATTTTAGTCTTGATTGGAGCTATATTTGTAAAATTTGATAAAATGAAAATATTAGATTGCAAAGTAATGAAAATTTTTATAAGAAATTCATTTTTCATATTTGCTATAATGAGTTTTTTATTGGCTTATTTATACAGTCAGAATAATCCGATTGTAATTAATTTGAATGAAAAATTTAGTGGAAGAATAAGCTTTATATCTAGATTTTTTGAGGAATATGATATTCATTTGTTCGGTCAGGAGATTGAAATAGTGGGTACAGTATTAAGCCAAAAAACAGGAAAAGCTGCTTGGATTTTAGATAATGCTTATTCTATGATTTTGCTTAGATATGGGTTAATTACATTTTTATTAATGGGATATGCTTTAAATAAATTTTTTAGATATGCATATAAAGAAAATAAATATATTTTAATTATAATGCTGATTTTTCTGATTCTTCGGGATTGTTGAAAATACAATGTTTGAAGTACATTATAACATTTTTTGGCTATATCTTGCAAATATTTTATATAGTAAAAATAATAAAACTTTGGAGGAATAATGTTAATGAAATATGATTATTTAATAGTAGGTTCAGGACTGTTTGGTTCTATATTTGCATATGAAGCAAATAAAAGAGGAAATAAATGTTTAGTAATAGAAAAAAGAAATCATATTGGAGGAAATATATACACAGAAAACATTGAAGGAATAAATGTACATAAATATGGTGCGCACATATTTCATACAAGTAATAAAGAAGTATGGGAATATATCAATCAATTTGCTGAATTTAATAGATATACGAATTCTCCCATTGCCAGATATAAAGATGAAGTATATAATATGCCATTTAATATGAATACCTTTAATAAATTATGGGGAGTATTTACACCAGATGAAGCAAAGAAAAAAATAAAAGAAGAATTAAGAGAAGTAAATATAGATAAACCTAAAAACTTAGAAGAACAGGCAATAAAGCTAGTAGGAAAAACAATTTATGAAAAATTAGTAAAAGGATACACAGAAAAGCAATGGGGGATGAAAGCAACAGAATTACCTCCATTTATTATAAAAAGGTTACCAGTTCGATTTATTTATGATAATAATTATTTTAATGATATATATCAGGGAATACCAATAGGAGGATATACTCGGAATTATAGAGAAAATGCTTCACGGAATTGAGGTGAGATTAAATTATGATTATTTTGAACATAAGAAAGAAATGAAAGGTATAGCGGAAAAAATCATATATACAGGACCAATAGACCAATATTATGAATATTGCTATGGAGAACTAGAATATAGATCAGTAAGATTTGAAACAGAAATATTAAATATGGAGAATTATCAAGGAAATGCAGTAGTTAACTATACTGAATATGAAATACCATATACAAGGATTATAGAACATAAACATTTTGAGTTTGGAACACAACCTAAAACAATCATTTCGAGAGAATATTCGGATAAATGGACTAAAGATAAAGAACCATACTATCCAATAAATAATGATAAAAATAATGAACTTTATATGAAGTATAAAAAATTGGCTGATAGTGAAAGTAATGTGATTTTTGGTGGAAGATTAGGGCAATATAAATATTATGATATGGATAAAGTTATTGAAGAAACTTTGCAAAAAGTAAGGGAAATATTATAGAAACAAATATTTAATAAGAATAGATTTTCAAAGAAAGGTAGAATTTTATTATGGAAGAAAAGGTATCTATAATAGTGCCGATATACAATATGGAAAAACTTTTATCTCGCTGTATTAATAGTATAATAAGTCAAGACTATAAAAATATAGAAATAATATTAATAAATGATGGATCTAAAGATAATAGTCTTAATATATGTAACAAATATAAAATATTAGATAATAGAATACAAGTATGCAATAAAGAAAATGAAGGAGTTTCAGTAGCACGTAATAGAGGAATAGAGTTGTCTACTGGAAAATGGATAATGTTTGTGGATCCAGATGATTATTTAAAACCAAATATAGTATCGTCTTTATTAAAACGATTAGATAAAGAAAGTGATATTATTTCATGTAGTTGCGAAGTAGAAGATGGAGCAAAAAAAATAGTATGTCATTTTTTTGAAGGCGATTTTATAACTGCTACAAAGAAGGAAAAGAATAAATTATATTTACAACTTATGGATTCGAATTTTGGACAGAAGGGCAAAATATATACTGCTATTGGAGTACCATGGGGAAAATTATATAGAAAAGATTTTTTGAATAAATATAATTTAAGATTTAAGAAAGATTTAAAAAGAATGCAAGATAATATATTTAATATGAATGCATTTTACTATGCAAAAAGAATCAAATATATAGATGAACCGTTATATATTTATAATTATGAACATATTAAGGATTTTACTACAAAATACAAAATAGACAATACCATATTTATGAACAGGATAGTTACAGAGAGGTCTAAACTATTAAAAGAAACAGGACTAATTGAAGATAAGATTTTGTATTTATATTATATAAAAGAATCAATTTCTTTTATAAATACTATTATAAGTAACATTATATTAGATAAAATTAACAAAAAAACATTAAAAGATAAAATTGATCTAATAAAAAAATATTGCAATAATGATAATTTTAAATTTCTACAGAATGAAAAAATATCAATTAAAAAATTGGGATTAAAAAAATGGTTAATTATAACATTAATTAAAAACAATTTATATTATTTATTATATTTTGCATTATTTATAAAATGTAAAATAAATTTGAGATAAATATTTTATGATATAAAGGAAGAAAGAAAATGAATAGCGTCAAGAAAAATTTTATGTATAATACAGCATATCAAATATTAATATTAATTATACCATTGGTGACAGCACCCTATTTATCTAGAGTAATAGGTGCCGAAGGGATAGGTATATATTCATATACATATTCAATTGCATATTATTTTGGATTATTTATATTGTTAGGATTGAATAATTATGGTAATAGAAAAATAGCACAAGTAAAAGATAATAAAGAAAAATTATCAAAAGAGTTTTTATCTATTTATCTTATGCAGGTTATGATGTCTATAATTGTGATAGGGATATACGGAATATATATAACATTAAATAATTATACTTATAAAATAATTCAGGTTATACAAATTGTTTATCTAATTTCTGTTGCATTAGATATTAATTGGTTGTTTTTTGGATTAGAAAAGTTTAAAATAACAGTAACAAGAAATTTTTTAATAAAAATTTTGACTTTTATTTGTATATTTATATTTGTAAAAAATGAACAAGATTTATGGGTGTATACTTTAATTATGAGTTTATCATATTTGATAAGTCAATGTTGTTTATTTCCATTTTTAAAAAAAATCATACAACCTGTTAAGGTTACTTTTAAAGATGTTATAAAACATATAAAACCTAACTTGATATTATTTATACCTGCAATATCCGTAAGTGTATATAAAGTTATGGACAAAATAATGTTAGGGAGCATGACGAATATGACAACAGTAGGATTTTATGAAAATGCAGAAAAGATTATAAATATACCTACAACAATTATTACCGCACTAGGAACAGTAATGTTACCAAGAGTATCAAATCTTGTTTCAAATGGCAAGGAGGAAGAAGCAAAAAGATATACAGATATATCAATGAAGTTCATGATGTTTTTAGCTATACCATTTACACTAGGAATAATGGCCGTGATAGAAAACTTAGCTCCGATATATTTTGGAGAAGATTTTGCTTTAACAGGTACATTTGCTAAATACTTAAGCTTGACGCTTCCTTTTGTCTCTTGGGCAAATGTAATTAGAACACAATATTTATTACCAAAAGAAAAGGATAAATTATATATAGTTTCTATTATTAGTGGAGCAGTCATAAATTTAGTTTTTAATTTGATTCTGATAAAACAATATCAGGGAATGGGGGCAATTATTTCAACTATAATGGCGGAGTTTACAGTAATGATAATTCAAACAGTATATGTTATAAATAAAATGAACATAAAGCAATATTTTAAGGAAACAGTATTTTTTTTAATAAAAGGTTTAATTATGTACTTTTTAGTTATTAGTTTAGAAAGTTGGATAGAAAACATTATAATATTGATAATTCTTCAGGTGATTTCTGGAGTGTTAATATATACTATATTAAATTATAAATATATATATAGCTTAATAAAGGATTTTAATCCCATAAAATTAGATAAAAGAAAGGTTGTGAAGGAATAAAATGAAAATAGTAGTTGCAGGAACAGGTTATGTAGGATTAGTAACAGGAGTATGTTTATCAGAGGTAGGACATAGTGTTACATGTGTAGATGTGGATGAAAATAAGATAAAGACTTTAAATGAAGGAAAAAGTCCTATATTTGAACCAGACTTAGAAGAATTAATGAAAAAGAATAAGGAAAAACTTACATTTACATTAGATAGTAAAAAAGCATATGAAGAAGCTGATGTTATATTTGTAGGAGTAGGAACACCAGAGAAAAAAGATGGTAGCGCAAATTTAAAATATGTATATGAAGTTGCTAAAGAAATAGCAGAAAATGTAAAAAAAGATGTAATAGTTGTAATAAAATCAACAGTACCAATAGGAACAAATAAAAAAATAGAAAAATATTTGAATAGTAATCTAAAAAATAAAGTAAGAATAGAAGTTGTTTCTAATCCAGAATTTTTATCACAAGGAACAGCAGTAAGAGACACATTACATGCACAAAGAATAGTAATAGGTGTAAATTCAAAATTTGCAGAAAAAGTTATGAAGGAAGTATATGATGGATTGGGACAACCATATGTTATAACAGATAGAGAAAGCGCTGAAATGATAAAATATGCTTCAAATGACTTTTTAGCATTAAAAATTTCATATATGAATGAGATTGCTAATCTATGTGAGATTGTTGGAGCAAATATTCAAGATGTAGCTAAAGGTATGGGAATGGATACAAGAATAGGAAATAAATTCTTAAATGCCGGTATTGGATATGGTGGTTCTTGTTTCCCAAAAGATACAAAAGCGTTAAGTTGGTTAGCTAACTTTAATGATTATGAATTAAAAACAATTAAAGCGGCAATAGAAGTTAATAGTAATCAAAAATTAAAATTAATAAAAAAAGCAAGAAAATACTATGATGATTTCGAAGGGTTAAATATAGCAGTATTAGGACTTACTTTTAAGCCAAATACAGACGATTTAAGAGAAGCACCATCTTTGTATAATATACCAATATTATTGGATGAAGGAGCTAATATTAAAGCATATGATCCAGTAGGAGAAAAGAATTTTAAGAAAATATATCCTAAAGAAATAATATACTGTAATAATGTAGAAGAAACATTAAAAAATGCAGATATATGTTTTATATTTACAGAATGGGATGAAATAAAAAATATAGAATTGGGAAGATACAATGAATTGATGAAAACACCAATAGTACTTGATGGACGTAATTGTTATGATTTAAATGAAGTTAAAAAAGTGAAAATGGTATATGAGTCTATAGGAAGAAAAACAATTAATAATATAAACAAATAAGGAAATATAAGTATAAAATGTTACAAAATCTTAAAGATTATGTAACATTTTTGTTATATATACGATATATAATATAATAAGGGATTTTATATGAAAGGAGAAATACGTGAAAAATATAAGAAAGCTAAATAGAATTAAAATAATGAAAACTATAAAAAGAATTATGATACTAAATTGTATACTTTTAGTATCAATTTTAGCTTGCATATATTTTTTAAAGGATAAAAATGAAACAACTAATTATACACTTAAGCCAATAATAAAAGAAGGGGAAGATTGGTATAATACAATAGATGAAGTGAGTGAATTTAATAAAGATGTTTATATACCATTAGAAACAACATTAGAAGGAATACAGTATATAGAAGAGGATTACGGAAAAATTCCAGTATATACAGATGAACAGGGAAATAAATATATAACTTATGAAAGTTTTGGTACAAGTTCAAAGGAAGGATTTGATAATTACCAAGCAATCCATGATGCACATGTATATGCTAATTACTACAATTATAATGTTAAAGCAACATTGGATACATATCATATATATAAATTAGAACAAACAAATTTTATTCGTATACAAACAAATACTGATTGGAATGATGCAACTTTCATTATCCATGATGAAGAAATTAACAATTTAGATACAAGAAACTATGCACTTTTTAGAATTGAACCTAAGCAATCAGAAATAACGATTACAGATAAAAGTATATTAAGTAATATAGAAATTAATAAAATGACAACAAAGATTCCTGAACTATCTGGGTATGGTAATGCAATGTGTATTGTTTATAATGAAGATAAAATGCAATATATAAGATATGGTAATAATCAAGATAATGGAAAAACGCAAAGAGATTTTTTTAAAATTGACAATGAAGGAAATATATTAAATGAAATTCAATGGGATTTTGATAATATATCTGAATTATTAATTATACCAATTCCAGAGAAAACTCTTACAGTTGAAAATGGAAATTTTGTTACTATATTGCCAGAAGAGAAATATGAACAAGATTCAGGATATTTTTTAAGAAATATATATTGTAGAAGAAGTAATACAATTATACAAAATATAAATCATACAGTAAATAATAAAAACTATATAGGAGGTCCATATAAAGGATTTATAAATTTATATGGTGTTACAGATGTAACAATAAAGAATTGCGAACTATATTCACATAAATATGAAGAAAAATCAAATTATGATTTATTTTTAGAATATGCTGTTGACATAAAGATAACAGATGTTACTTCAAATGATATAGAAGATGAAGGACGATGGGGAATAGGAGGAACACATTATGCAAAAGATATTACATATGAAAATTGTACATTAAATCGAATTGATTCTCATACAGGAGTTCATAATCTTACAATTAGTAATTGCACAATAGGAATAAAAGGAATAACAGTTATAGGTAATGGAAATTTGAAGATATCTAATTCAACAATATTATCAAATAACTATTTGATTGAGTTAAGGCAAGATTATGGAAGTACATGGGATGGAAATATATATATTACCAATTGCACATATAAACCTAAAAATGCACAGCAATTAGTATATTTTAAAGCATCATATGATGATACAAATACTTTCCACGATTTTGGATATGATTTATATTTGCCTAATATATTTATAGATGGATTAACAATTGATGATAAAAACTCAACATATAATGATAATAACTTATATATGTTTTATAATAGTCAATATTATACAGGGATTAGTAATGGGGATTTAACAAATATATATAATTTACCAGAAAAAATATGTATAAGAAATTATGAAACCACATCAGGAAGAAATATAAAATTATTTTATCAAGAATTCTATAAAAATCTGGAAGAACTAGGAATTAATTATAGCATACCATTATCATATAAAAAAGAAGTGCAAATATTAAATAGTGATAAAGAAAACATAAATAATGATACAATAACAAATAAGGATGTAACTATAAAATATGACGAAATTGAAGGAATCCAAACACAGCTAATAATCAATTCTATTGAAGTTGGAGATACGGAAGTAATATTATCAGACAATGGGAATTATTCAATACAAATTAAATATTCAAATGATGAAGGACAGTTGGAAGAAAAAAATATAAATATAACGATTGATAAAGATGCTCCACAAATATCAGGCATAGAAGATGAAAAAATTTATTTTAATAGTATTAAGCCACAAGTTATGGATGATCACTTAAAAGAAGTTCAAGTAACATTAAATGGACAAGCTATAGAAGGATATTCATTAGGAAATGAATTAACAGAAGAGGGGCAATATGAATTAGTGGCAACCGATAAAGCTGGAAATGTTACAAAAGTCGTATTTTATATTTTTCTAAATGATGAAAATGGATATCAGATAAAAGATAACAATATTATGAATATATATCCAGAAACAACTGTAAAAGAATTTAAAGAGGCATTTACATTATTGAAAGAATATGTTATTAAAAATGCGGATCAAGAATTAACAGAAGAAGATAGTATAGCAACAGGTGACATATTAGAAGATGATGAAGGAAAAATATTTACATTAATTGTATTAGGAGATCTAAATCAAGATGGTAAACTTTCTTTATCAGATATTAGCTTAGAACGTAAATATGTTTTGAAAATGGCAGATTTAAGTGAAGTACAAAAATTAGCAACTGATGTAAATTTTGATAATAATATTTCATTAACTGATATTTCTATTATGAGAAAATTAGTACTAGAAATGAAATAAAAAGCGATGATAGATAAAAGATTAATGTAATGTCGTAAAAAGTCATGTGATATCAAAATTAAGAAAAATCAATAATTTCTTTGAGATTTTAAGGTGAGATATGGAAATACCTTACCTTTTTTCAGTAAAAATCTTGCAAAAAATGTTACAAAATTGTATACTATTAAAGTATAAAATCAAAAGAAAAAGAAAAATAAAAAGTAAGGGGAGGAAATATGGAAGAAATAGATTTAAAAGAACTATTTGTCATGTTTTGGAACAAAAAAATACAAATTATATTAATGATATTAATATTCATGGTAATAGGAATTATTTACTCAGTAGGATTTGTAACACCAATGTATAGTTCATCAACTACATTAGTTTTGGCAGGGACAACAAACAGTACAGATCAAAATCAACCGGCAGAGGCGATTACAACAGCGGATTTGACAATTAACTCAAAATTAGTATCAACATACAGTGTGTTAGTTAAAAGTGAAAATATATTAGGACAAGTTATTTCGAATTTAGGAATTAATGTAGATGCAGAACAATTAAAGAAAAATGTAGAGGTTACATCGGTAGAAGATACAGAATTAATTGAAATAACAGTGTCTAATGAGAATGCAGATTATGCTGCAAAAATTGCAAATGAAATTGCGAATGTTTTCAAAGAAAAGATAGCAGGAGATGTTTATAACATAAATAATGTATATATTTGGGATGAAGCTAAAATAGCTACAGAACCTTCTAATGTTAATCATCTAAAAGATATTGTTGTTTTTGCTTTCATAGGAGCAGTTGTAGCTGTAATGTATGTCATAATTGCCAATATGTTAGATACGACAGTTAAAACACAAGAAGAAATTGAGAAAAGCATAAAAATACCAGTATTAGCATCAATCCCTATGTATGATATGGAAATGGAAAAACTAAAGAAAAAAGGAAAAGGAGGTAGAAGATAATGAAAAGAGAACTAATTGCTCATAGAGATCCAAAATCTCCTGTTTCAGAAGTTTTTAGAACATTAAGAACCAATATTCAATTTATGAATACGAATAATAAATTAAAAACGCTATTAGTTACATCAACTTTACCAAATGAAGGAAAAAGTTGGGTAACAGCAAACTTAGCAGTTACATTTGCACAAGCAGGAAAAAAAGTCATATTGGTTGATGCAGATATGAGAAAAGGAAGACAATATACAATCTTCGAAGTTTCTCCAAGACCGGGACTTTCTAACTATTTATCAGGATTTGATAGTAATACAGGGGAAGAAATATCAGAAGATTTAGCAAACTATATACAAGAAACACAAGTACCAAACTTATATATTATTCCAGCCGGAAATATACCACCAAATCCATCAGAGTTATTAATATCACCAAAAATGGTAAGTTTATTAGATAGATTAAAAGAACTATGTGATTTAGTTATTATTGATGGTACACCTTGTGAATTGGTAACTGATGCCATTATCCTTTCAAGAATTGTAGATTCAACAGTAATTGTAACAGCACATAAACAAACAAAGAAAGATGATTTACAAAAAATTGTTACGAACATTCAAAATGTTGGGGGAAAGATTGCAGGAATTGTATTAAATAAAATACCGGTATCAGCTAAAAAGTATGAACAATCTTATTATTATGGTTCAACATCTTCATCGATGGCGAGAACTAAAACTACTAGACCATCGTCAAATAGATCATCTAATGTACAAAACAGAATGGAAAATATGAAAAGGAGAGTAAGACCAGACAATCCACAAACAATTCGAAATAATCAAGAAAAAAGAGAAAATATACATAAAGAAAGAGAAGAAGAACAACCAAAGGCATTACAGAGTAAAATAAAAATAGAAGATACAGGAGATGTGTCACTAGAAAAAACGACAGATATATTGAACCAAATTAATGCCTATTTGGATGAAGAAAAGAAGAATTTAAATAGTAATAAATAAGATAAAAAATACGCTTTTTAATAAAGTGTATTTTTTATTGTATGGGAAAAATCAACTTTTCTTATAAAGGATAGGCAAATCAACTATTATTTAAAAATGAAATACAATACAAAAATCGTCAAAATAGAACAAAATTTTCAATAAATATTGAAAAATTTTCAACTTAATTGTATACTAATAGAGACACTGTAAAAACAAAAAAGGAGCAAAAGAAAAATGATAGACTTTCATTCACATATATTACCAAATATTGATGATGGTTCAAGAAGTATAGAGGAAACTTTTAATTTAATTAAAGAGGCAGAAAAAGCAGGATTTGAAGCAGTTATATCTACTTCACATTACATGGAGAATTATTATGAAACAGATGTCCCAGAAAGAGAAGTTTGGGTAAAAGCAATTTTAGAAAATTTAAAAACCAAAAACATTGATACAAATTTATATTTAGGAAATGAAATTTATTTTACAGATAATATTATAGAGTTATTGGAGAAAAGAAAAGCATCAACTATTAATGATACAAGTTATATATTATTTGAGCTACCTTTAAATGCAGAGCCAATGAATTTATATGATGTAGTTTATGATATGTTACAATATAAATTGGTCCCTATATTAGCACATCCTGAAAGATATAGCTTTGTGCAAAAAGAGCCAGACTTGATATATGATTTGATTGAAAAAGGTGTGTTAATGCAAGCAAACTATGGAAGTATCATTGGACAATATGGAGAAAAAGCACAAATAATTGTTAAAAAGTTTTTTGAAAATAATATGATCCATTTCCTAGGTTCAGACGTACATAGACAAAATACAATTTATCCAAAAATACCACAAATTTTAGATGAAATAGCGGATATTATTGGCGAAGAAAAATTAGAAGAAATAACAACTAAAAATCCTAAATTAGTATTAAATAATAAAAAAATAGAAATTGATGAGCCATTTGATTTTAAATTATCTTTAAAAGAAAAAATTATTATGAATTTTAAGAAATAAAATAATAATACCAAAATGACAGTTTTAGAATAGTATAAATTAATGAAAGATGAAACTAAAATCTTTTAACAGTATAGAAAGGAAGTATAACTATGAGAAAATATTTTGGAACAGACGGGATTAGAAGGATTGCCAATACAGAATTAACACCACAACTAGTATATAAAGTAGCTAAGGCAGGTGCTTATGTGCTATCAAAACATACAAATCATACACCAACCATATTAATAGGAAGGGATACACGTATTTCTGGAACATTAATAGAAAGTGCAATGACAGCTGGTTTTTTAAGCTATGGTGCAAATGTAAAATTATTAGGTGTTATTCCAACACCAGCAGTTGCTTATTTAACAAGAAAACTAAAAGCAGATGCTAGTGTAGTTATATCTGCATCACATAATACTTTTGAATTTAATGGAATAAAATTTTTTAGTAACAAAGGAATGAAGATACCTGATTCTCTAGAAGAAGAAATAGAGGAAGTTATGGATTCAGGAAAATTAGAAGAATTAACAGCCAAAAATGAAAAAATTGGTGTGGCAGAATATTGTTTTGATTTAATGAATGAATACATATATTTCTTTAGAAAACATTTTGATGATACTATTGAAAAACATCTAAGAGAAGATTTTGTTGTAGGAATTGATACAGCTAATGGAGCAACATCAGTAGTGGCAGAAAAAGTTTTTAAAGATTTGGGTATCAATTATAAAATTATCAATAATACTCCAGACGGTATTAATATCAATGAAAATTGTGGATCTACACATTTAGAAAACTTGAAAAAATTTGTTGTAGAAAATAACTTAAGTTTGGGAATTGCCTATGATGGTGATGGGGATAGATGTTTAGCAATTGATGAGAAAGGAAATGAAATTGATGGTGATAAATTATTAGCCATAATTTCTTCAAATTTAAGAAAGAAAGGCAAATTAAGTAAAGATACAATTGTAGCAACTGTTATGAGTAACTTAGGACTAAATAAATATACTCAAAACAATGATTTACATTTGATTCAAACAAAAGTAGGAGATAGATATGTATTAGAAGAAATGCTTAAAGAAGGATATAACCTAGGAGGAGAGCAATCAGGGCATGTTATATTATTAGATTATAATCCTACTGGCGATGGAATATTAACATCTTTAATGTTAATTCAAACGATTTTAGAAGAAGATAAAAAGGCATCAGAACTTGCTAGTATAATAAAGTTATATCCTCAAGTATTAATTAATGCAAAAGTAAATGCTGACAAAAAATATGATTATGAAAAAGATGAAGATATAAAAAAAGCAATAGCAGATTTAGAAAAGGAATTTGCTGGAAATGGAAGAGTATTAATTAGACCATCAGGAACAGAACCTTTAGTAAGAGTTATGATTGAAGGAGAAGATCAAGCATATCTAACCAAAAGGGCACAAGAAATTGTTGATCTAATAGAAGAAAAATTAAAATAAAAAATGTAATGGTTTTGTAATAAAATTGTAACTAAAAAAACATTGATATATCAATAGGAAAATGATAACATTATACTAACAAGTATAGGGGGGAGTTGTTACATGATAATCTTTGATATATCCAATATTTTAAATCTAGTATTAATGTTGGCAGCAACAATATTATTAATATTTTTAGCACAAGAACTAAAAAAGAGTTATATTACAGGAATCGTGTTATTTGCATATTTAATTATATTAATTGTACATGCGGGACAAATGATTACATTACCAGAAGAATATAAAGATATGTTACCAGTTCTTGCAAGATGTGTAGCAATTGATTTTGTATTTATATTAATTTCATTCTTTGCATATTTATGGGTAGATGACATAGAGGCTAAAAAAATGCAAAAGAAGAGTATAGACAATAGTTTGGATTGGCTTTGGAAGAATGTATAAAAAAACAAAAAGAATATATTACTAAATTAGTAGTATATTCTTTTTTTCATTGTATAGAAAAATTGACTTTTATCTTGAACATATATAAGATTTTTTCGTAAATAGTTACAAATTTCATTTTACACATTTATTAAATTTTCCAATATTTGTATAGCATTGCTTGCTGCACCTTTTCTCAAATTATCTGCTACAACCCATAAATTAAGACCATTTTTAACACTAAAATCTCTTCGAATTCTTCCAACAAAAACTTCATCATACCCATCAGCTTTTGTAGCAATTGGATAATAATTTTTTTCAATATCATCCACAACAATAATTCCGGGGAAGTTTTGCAGCAATTGTCTTACATCATATAATTCAAAATCTTTTTCGAATTCAATATTAATAGATTCACTATGGCAGTTCAAAACAGGAACACGAACAGTTGTAGCTGTGATAGGTAAATCAGGTTTATTCAAAATTTTTCT
Organism: uncultured Clostridia bacterium; assembly: GCA_904419495.1. Taxonomy (GTDB): domain Bacteria; phylum Bacillota; class Clostridia; order TANB77; family CAG-508; genus CAG-269. The sequence continues at coordinate 67,477 of CAJFRV010000003.1, forward strand.
TGTTTCATTAATCATTTTATGTTCCTCTTTTGTATAACCATCATCCATAAATACATCAATATGAGGTAGACAGTTATTAAAAATAGGATAAGGAAATTTCTTAGGAGCAAATCCGTTCATTCCATTTTCCAAATCTTCAATGCCTTCTCTTCCAGCACCAGATACTGCTTGATAAGTAGAATATACAATTCTCTTTATTGTATATTTATCATCTAAAGGTTTTAGGGGAACAACTGCTTGAATTGTTGAACAATTAGGATTGGCAATAATTCCTTTGTTCTTAAAAGCTTCTTTCATATTAACTTCAGGAACAACTAAAGGAACATTTGTATCCATTCTATAAACACTGCTATTATCAATACATATACAATTGTTTTTAACTGCTATTGGTATATATTTTTTAGAAGTTTCACCTCCTGCACAAAAGATGGCATAATCAAATTTTTTGTCAAAAGAATGTTCATCTAATTCTTGAAGAATGTAATTCGTTCCTAGAAACTCAATTTTTTTACCAGCAGATTTTTTAGAACAGAATAAAGTGTATTCAATATTAGGTAGAGATTTTTCTTCTAAGACTTTTAAAGCAGTTCTTCCAACAACTCCACTGGCACCAACGATGGCTACTTTACATCTAGTTTTCATATAAAATTCCTCCTATAAAAGTATATGTATCATATATGATAAAAAGAATATAATTATATTTTTTCTTAATTTATATACTTTTACAAATGAATTCTATCACAAAACTATAATAAGTGCAATTTTTCTAATAATTTTCAATGATTCAAAAATATGTAGTTACATAAATAGTATCTTTAAAATTCTTAAGTATAAAAAGACTGATGGTTTAACACAAAATAAAAAAAAGAATACAATATATTAAACATAAAATGGAGGTGCTATATGTAAATGAAAGAAAAAACATTAAATGAATTAAAAATAGAAGAAATAGGTGTTGTTTATAGGATTATGGGAGAAGAAACCATAAAAAGAAGATTATTAGATTTAGGATTGATAGAAGGAACAAACATAAAACCAGTATTAGTTAGTCCATCAGGGGATCCAAGAGCTTTTGAATTTCGAGGAAGCCTAATTGCTATTCGAGAAGAAGATACTAAAAATATAAAGATAAAAATATAGTATAGTGATTGTCTGATAGTTTAAATATGATAGAAAATAAAATTTTTAATATAAAAAAATGGTAACAAAAACAGGAAAATTTATATACAATACAATAGAAACAATAACAAAAGAAAATAAAGGAGGATTTTATGAATAAAACAGAAACATTATCTATAAAGCAAAAGGAGATGAAATGTAAAGCAGACTATACAGTTGCATTGGCAGGAAATCCAAATGTTGGAAAATCTACCATATTTAATAATCTAACAGGAATGAATCAACATACTGGTAATTGGACAGGAAAAACAGTTGCAAATGCAACGGGAAAATTCGAGTATAGAGGGGAACAATATGAACTTGTAGATATCCCCGGTACATATTCAATAATGTCGCATTCTGAAGAAGAAGAAATAGCAAGAAATTATATTTGTTTTGGAAATCCAGATAGCACAATTGTTGTGGTTGATGCAACATCGCTAGAAAGAAATTTGAATCTTGTATTACAAATAACAGAAATTACAGATAATCTAATTATTTGTGTCAATTTATTAGATGAAGCAAAAAAGAAGAAAATAAAGATTGATTTAGATGCATTATCTAACATATTAAAAGTACCAGTTGTAGGCGTTACGGCCAGAAAGAAAAAGACATTAAATAATTTATTAAAATGTATGAGAACTGTTTGCGATGGAAAAGAAAAAATAGATAAAATCTATCAAATTCAATATCAGGAGAACATAGAAAGGGCGATTAATCAAGTAAAAGAAATTATTATAGAACGATATAAAATTGAAGAAAAACTAGCCAGATGGATAAGCATAAAAGTGTTAGATGGGGAAGAGAGTATTTTAAAAGAAATAGAGAAACAGTTACATATAAAATTAATAAATTATATAGAGATAGATAAAGTAAAAAAAGAAGCATTAGAAACATTGGAAAAAGAAGGTATTTATCCAAAAGAATTTAAAGAAAAAATTGTATCGACAATTGTAAAAGATGCAGAAGAAATAGGAAAAAAGGTATGTCAATTTGAAAATAAAGATTATGCTAACAGAGATAGAAAAATTGATAAAATATTGACTTCTAAAAAATATGGAATTCCTATTATGATTTTGTTTTTACTACTTATATTTTGGATTACAATAGTAGGAGCTAATTATCCATCACAGTTTTTGTTTAGTATATTTGGAAATATACAAGAAAAATTAATCCAATTTGCTACCTACATACATTGCCCAGAATGGTTATCGAATATGTTAATTTTAGGTGTTTATCAAACTTTAACATGGGTCATATCGGTTATGTTGCCACCAATGGCTATCTTTTTTCCATTATTCACCATATTAGAAGATCTAGGGTATTTACCAAGAATTGCATTTAATATGGATGGATTTTTTAAAAAAGCTTGTTGCAGTGGAAAACAAATGATTACCATGTGTATGGGATTTGGTTGTAATAGTTGTGGAGTCACAGGATGTAGAATTATTGATTCACCAAGAGAAAGATTGATTGCGATACTAACCAATAATTTGGTTCCATGTAATGGAAGATTTCCATTTTTAATTACCATTGCGACAATATTTATTGCAGGAACAATAGGAGGAATAGGTTCTTCTATTATATCCACAATAGCCGTTATGTTTGTGATTATATTAGGGATTATCATGACATTGGTAATATCTAAAATCTTATCTAAAACCATCTTAAAAGGAATGCCATCATCTTTTGTATTAGAATTACCACTATATCGAAAGCCACAATTTTTAAAAGTATTGGTTAGGTCTATTTTTGATAGAACTATCTTTATATTAGGAAGGGCTATTGCAGTTGCGGCACCTGCGGGTCTTGTTATCTGGTTATTTGCCAATATTAGTATACAAGGAGAAAGCTTATTAAGCATAATTGCAAACTTTTTAGATCCGTTAGCAAATCTTATGGGATTAGATGGATATATTCTAACTGCATTTATATTAGGAATACCTGCCAATGAAATTGTACTTCCGATTATTCTTATGTGTTACATGCAAGGAACTTCATTGGTGAATATGGAAGATACATTTGCAATTGGGGAAATCTTAAGGCAAAATGGTTGGACGATATTAACAGCAATTAATGTGATGCTATTTACGATATTTCATTTCCCTTGTGCGACAACATTACTTACCATTAAAAAAGAAACAGGTAGTTGGAAGTGGACAGCAATTAGTTTCTTAATTCCAACAGTTTGTGGTGTTGTTCTTTGTATGTTGACGACTTTGGTTTACAATGTTTTTGTGATTTAACATAATTTATGATATAAATATACTCCCCATGTTGGTGTTGCATGGGGAGTTTGATATTTATTTTTTAAACTTTGTGGGAAAATTTTACTGTTAGCTTGTTTTTTACTGTAAAATATTGTAATATAATAGCAACCTTTCTTGTCATGAAGGTAGTTCTTACATAGAGCGGAAAGGGGGTAAATGTGATGACTCAACCTGAGCTTATTCTGCGATTAGTTGAAATGCTTTTAGCTGAAAGAGATAAAAACAATCAATTAAAAGTAGAAGAAAACAAAAAGGATAAAGACTAAATGTGTCATTACATAGTCGAAACAGAGTAGGGAGTTACGGTCTTGCTCTGTTTTTCAGCATAAAAAAAGTATGTGTAGTTACGGTACACATACGAGTAAATGTTAACCTCAACCTGACCTAGGATACATTTTTATTATATTTGAATAATAACACATTGTTATTATTTTGTCAAATGCAATTTTAAACAGTATGTGCATTCTCTGATTCATTTATGATAATGTCTTAATAAATCATTTGAGAAAATGTCTCAACCAAAAAATATTATAGATACTTTCAATAAAAAATTATATAATACAAA